>JBILYS010000110.1:0-6103 GCA_044377625.1 Crocinitomicaceae bacterium | reverse complement strand
CTAGCGACATCCAACGTTTCTTTAACAGGACCTAAAATCTGAGGAACACATCTAATGGAATAATATTCTTGAATTTTCTTTTTAAATTTTACTTGTTGAAGAACATCATTGTCTAAAAATAACTCCTCCCTTTTTTTGATTAATTTACTGTCTGCTAATAAATCACGCATTTCTTTAGCCACATACATTTGCCCAGGATGGTGCTTCACCTTATTTAATCCTTCTGAAAAAGAATCGTCATAGGCTTCAACAATTTCATTAATAATTGAAGATGAAATAATTCCCCAATTTAACAAACGATATGCGTAAATTAAATTCACAGCTCCAATACCTGTCATACAAGATGTGCCATTCATTAGTCCTAAACCATCTCTTAATTGAATCTCGAGTGGTTCTATTCCCAATTCTTTGAGTACATCTGCAGTTGGTCGTCTAACACCCTTATAACGGACGTAACCTTCACCAATTAAGTTTAATGCTAAATGAGCTAATTGAACTAAATCTCCACTTGCTCCTACTCCTCCGTGTTCATAAATTTCCGGATAGATTTCATGATTCAGAAACGTGGTTAATTGTTCAATAACGCCATAACTTATACCTGAATTACCTTGAAGAAAATTATTGATTCTCGAGACTAAAACAGCTCTAACACTTTCGTCGTCAATTGGCTTTCCCAATCCAGAAGAGTGACTTCTAATTAAATTATATTGAAGTTGATTTAATTTGTCATCATCTATTTTAAATTGAGCCATTGGGCCAAAACCCGTGTTAATTCCATAAATGATTTTATCGCTAGAAAAATTCTTTAAGAATGAAAACGAATTATTAATTTGATTTTTAATGGAATCATTTAACTCTAACTTATTTAGATTTAAAGCAATGTTCTCAATGTCAATTAAATCAACTTTACCTATACTCATTATACTACCTAATTATACCAGTTTGACTTCTAAAATTGTATGAAAACTATCTTGATGCAGATTATGCTCTTTAACGCATTTTAATCCTGCTTTTTCTATGATATATTTTAATGTTCTTGACGAATACATTCTACTATTTCCATTTGCCATTGCTGTAAAATACAATGAAGTTGCAGCAAGACTTAGTTTCGCTGCTGGAAAAACTTGATCATCGAGAAATGTCTCCATGATATAAATTGTCGAATTTGGGGATGCATTTTCCTTAATTTTCAGCAAGATCGACTCTATTTCATTTTCACTAAAACAATCTAAGAATTGGCTCATCCAATAAACATCAGCGCCACCTGGGATAACCGAAGTTGGATTTAACAAATCAATTTCTTGAAAGGATATACGGTCCTTTATAGCATCATTCTTTTCAATAGTTGCTTTTGCAACCTTTAATTGACCAGGTAAATCAAAAATTTTAACCTGAACATCACTATCGAAATTCGCACTTGCAATTGCCCATTTACCAGTGTTTCCTCCAATATCAAATATCATTTTTGGTCTATTTTCGAAAATAATAGACAAAGCATCTGAAAATGAATTATCTGAATAAAAATGATCGAAATCAAACCAAGATTTTTTAACTTCTGCGGGTAACTCAGACAAGCCTTCATATACTGTTTTCCAATCACCAAATACTTTTAATCCTTTCGGTGAACCATCTGTAATTGCATCTTTCAAAAAGAATAATCCATTGTAACAAACATCTTGTGTAAACTTCATATTCACCTGTGTCATTTCATCTCGTAAGATAAAATAACCAAGCTTTGATAAAAGGAATTTTCCTGGTGTAATTTCATCAACAATCCCAGCTGATTCGGCCATTTCTACTAAAACAGTAACGCCGTATTTTGAAACATTTGTTTGCTCTGAAATTTCATCAAAGTCCAACCCGTTCTTAGAATTGTTCAAGGCATCTAAAATTCCTAATTCCGACATGGAATACACTGCTTGAAAAATGAAAGGGCTAAAAACGATTTTTTGAGCCTCGTAAAGTGCTGAAATGGCTTTCATCTATATATATCTTCTATCTATTTATCTTTAGAATTACAAATTCCCATTTTTTAACGAATAGCAAAGATGTGAATATTTATTCATTAAATTGCCCAAACTGATCATAATGCCATCAAATTATTGTTCATTTTATTATCTTTGGTGCTTATGGCGAATAAAGATTTTGATGTAATTATAATTGGAGCTGGAATTAGTGGCCTTACTGCTGCCGCACTTCTTTCAAAATCTGGACTTAAAGTTTGTGTTTTAGAAAGGCATTATCTAATTGGCGGTTATTTGCAAGGTTTCGAAAGAAAGGGATTTATTTTTGATACTGCCATTCATTGGTTAAATCAGTGTGGTGAAAATGGCACTGTAACAAAAGTTTTTGAATATTTAGGTGATGATTTCCCTCGACCAATAACGATGAAAACGATTCACAAACACATTACAAGTGATTATGAATTTGTCTTAACCAATAATCCAGAAATATTAAAAAATCAATTAATAAAAGATTTTCCTCTTGAAGAGAAAGGGATTAAGAATTTCTTCAAAGCAGCTCAAAAAGTTGCAGCTGTTTCAAATAATTTCCCTAAATTCTTCATATCAAATGAGGCCATGGGGGGAATTGGAAAGTGGACATTTAGTTTAAAACAATTACGGATTATTTTTCCAATTATTAAATACGCTTTGTACGGAGGAGACAAAGGAGTGAAAAAGGGATTGAAAAAGTTCTTTAGTAATGATGAGATGTTGAAGTTGTTTTGTTCTGAACCAGATCTTCTTTCATGCCTTTTCCCAATAGCATGGGCTTATAATCAAGATTATCAAAACCCACCAATTGGAGGTAGTAAAGTAATACCTGAATGGCTGGAGTCAAAAATAATTAAAAACGGATCTGAAGTATTGACAAGTGCTGAAGTTGTAAAAATAGACATTGAAAACAATGAATTTCGAGGTGTAACCTATAAACAAAGACACAAAGAATATTCATTAACTGCGACTCACTTAATTGCAGCATGTGATATAGATACCGTTTATAATAAATTGTTGCCTGATACAGCAATTCCACAAAAATTAAAAACGAAGATGGATAATTCAGAACTTTACAGTTCATCTTTGACAATTTCGATAGCGTTAACTTGCACGGCAGAATCGTTAGGTTTTGGTGATGTTATGCTCTACATTTTCAATGAAGAAACCGCTAGATCTGAGCATTTATCAGGAGATCCACACAAATCATTTATTAGTATACTTGCCCCTACTGTCAGGGATAAAACGTTAGCTCCTGAAAATATGGGGACTTTAAATGTTTTTGTTCCGGCATGGATGATGTATGAAGATAATTGGAAAACAACAGTCAATTCAAAAGGTGAATTTGTTAGAACTGATGCGTATAAAAAACTGAAAGATGATTTTGCTCAAATTATTTTTGAAAGAATAGAAAAGCAAATTTGTCCTGATCTTCGGAAACATATTCTTTTTTATGAAGTTGCAACTCCTATTACTTATCACAGATACACCCACAATAAAGATGGATCAATGATGGGAACACGACCTGGTAAAGTGAACATGAAATCCAAAGTAGCACATTACAAATCACCTGTAAAAAACATTTTCATCGGAGGACATTGGGCTGAGCTTGGTGGCGGAGTTCCAATCGCTGTTAAAGCAGCATACAATGCAAGTTTAATGGTGTTGAAAGATTTGAATAAAGAAGAATACAATAAGCTCATTGAATATCCAAAGACATGGCTTTAATCCCCAATTTAAAAAATAAGCTGCACTTTTAATGGGTAATTTCCTCTCAAATATTGTTAACTATTTTATTTCAAAACCGTGGCTATTTTTAGTTCTGTTTTTAGGGATTTTAGGCTTATTAATTAATGGATTATTTCAATTAAATATTAACGAAGATTTGTATTCAGTTTTTCCTAAAAGTGAAGAATACAAAAAATTCAATACTATAATTCAAGAAAATGCTATTAACAAGCAAATAATTTTTTCAATTGATGCTATTGATGATCCAGAAAAATTAGAAGAGCAACTTGATAAATTAAACACTGACCTTGCAATAAAATTTAAAAGTAGTATTAATGACATCACTATTTATAGGAATGTCAACGAAAAAAACCTCATCAATTTCTTACAGAAAACTACTGTTTTAAATTTAAACGATGAGGACTATATTGAAATCGAGCGAAAATTAAATAAAGATTCCATCGAATTTATTTTAAAAAATGTTTCCAAAAAACTAGCTGGTGGAAATGGGTTTTTTCTCAAAAGTTTTTTTGCTTTAGATCCATTGGGATTAACATTTAAACAATTAGAAAAAGTAAAGCCAGAACAAGGCAAACAATCATACATTGTAAAAGATGGTTTAATTTACACGAAAAATGAAAAACGGATTTTATTTTTTGGATCCATCGTAGGCGATTCAAAAGATATAAAACGGTTAAATGAACTCAACAATGATTTAATAGCTTACAAGAAAACTATAAATAACAAGGAGAAATTAAACTTTGACTATTTTGGGACATTCCAAATAGCCGTTGAAAATGCAAACCAAGTCAAAGCTGATACTTATTTAACTTCCTTCTTAAGTATTGGTTTAATTTTATTACTCTTAGTCATATATTACCGAAGTATTCTTGCACCATTTTATTTTGTTTTCCCCGCACTTTTTGGAGTTTTGAGTGGGATGGGAATGGTTGGATATATTGAACCAAATATTAGTGCAATCTCTCTAGCAACATCATCTGTATTAATTGGAATTGTGCTGGATTACACTTTCCATTTTTTTACGCATTATAAACATACAGGTGATTTACTTTTAACAATCAAGGAAATTAGTTCCCCAATGATTGTAGGAAGTTTTACGACGGTTGCTGCGTTGGCAGCATTGCTTTTTGCTGAATCAGTTATTCTTCAAAATTTCGGGTTAATTGCACTTTTCACATTGGTTGGGTCAGTAATCTTTACGCTGCTATTTCAGCCAATTTTATTTGCACTATTGAAATTAAAAATCCCTACTTCAGCGTTAAAATCTAAAGACAAGAAATTGCCAAAACTCTTTTTGAGATTAGGTTTTTTATTAGTAGGAATAATCACTTGCATGTCCTTTTTAACAGGTTTAAACATTTCATTCGATGCAGATATAAATAACCTTTCCTTTCATTCCGATGAATTGAAAAAAAAGGAAGATTTCTTCACTGGGATAAATCCTGGAGAAGAAAAAAAGTTCTACATCATTTCCTCTCAAGCATCTTTAGAAAAGGGAAAAGAATCAAATTATCAAGTATATGATTCAATTGTTCGCAATCGTCAAAATTTTGAAATAAGTGAAATTATTTCCACAGCACCATACTTACCTCCAACAAGTGCGATAAACTCTCATTATCGAAAATGGCTTTCCTTTTGGGAAAACAAACAAGAATTTGTAAAAGCACAAATTACTGAATCTTCTGTACCTCTCAATTTATCAAAAAAAGCCTTTAATCCATTTTATAATTGGATTCAAAATAACACTTTTGATGCGTCTCAAGGAGAAGATTTAGTTGAAGAAATTGGGCTTTCAAAATTCAGTTATTACAAAAATGGTAAACATACTTTTATTACGAGTATCGTATTAAACAGAGATAAATTACAAGAATGTAAAACAATGTTAAAGACAATTCCAAACGTATATATTTTGGATATTTCTGAGATGACGGAACTGATGCTTAACTCTGTACAAAAAGACTTTAATTTTTTACTTGTTTTTTCAGCTTTATTAGTCTTTGTTACACTCTTATTGATTTATGGTAGAATTGAGCTTGCTTTATTTGCATTTTTACCTTTAGTTCTTGGCTGGATTTGGATCTTAGGAATTACAAATTTCTTCGATATTAAATTCAACTTCGTAAACATCGTAATTACGACCTTTATTTTCGGTCTAGGCGATGATTTCAGTATTTTCACAACTGACGGATTAATTCAGCAATACCGCACAGGAAGTACTTCCTATAAATCTTACAGATCTGCTATTGTCTTGTCTGGATTGACAACAATTTTTGGAACAGGGGTCTTATTTTTCGCCGATCATCCTGCTATTCATTCAATTGCTTTGATTAGTGTTGTAGGTATTTCAACGATAATGCTGA
>JBILYS010000109.1:0-6104 GCA_044377625.1 Crocinitomicaceae bacterium | reverse complement strand
AGTCCCGTTTTTTTTTTGCCTAATTATTTAATTTGAGTGGGTGGAACTTGCTTCTTTGAAGCTTCTTCTTTATCTCAGGGCACAAAAAAAGCCCCATTCAGTGAATGAGGCTAATACTATTTTGTAGCATACAATTACATTGTTCTACCAGGATAAACTTTCAACGCTTCTTCTAAACATATTACTGCTTTGCGCAATGAGTCTTGATTCAATACATAAGCAATTCTTGCCTCTTGTTGACCAGCTCCTTTGGTTGAATAAAAACCATTTGCTGGCGCCATCATAACTGTTTGACCTTCAAATTCAAAGTCTTCTAACAACCACTGACAGAATTTTTCAGCATCATCAACTGGGAATTTTGCCACACAATAAAATGCACCACTTGGTTTAGGACAAAATACTCCTGGAATTTTGTTTAATCCTTCGATCATGATGTTTCGACGTTGCACATATTCAGCAACAACATTGTCAAAATAAGATTGTGGCGTATTCAAAGCCGCTTCAGATGCAATTTGATCTATTGTTGGTGGAGAAAGTCTCGCCTGACCAAATTTTAACGCAGCAGCCATAATCTCTTTATTCTTCGTGATTAATGCCCCAATTCGAGCTCCACACATTGAATAACGCTTTGAAACTGAATCAATCATAATGACATTTTCTTCTAAACCGTCTAAGTTCATAACTGAGAACGGGATCGCTCCGTCGTAACAGAATTCTCTATAAACTTCGTCTGCAAAAAGAATTAAATCATGTTTTAAAACAATAGCACGTAATTGCTCTAGTTCTTCTTTAGAATATAAATATCCAGTAGGATTTCCAGGATTACAAATGACAATTGCTTTCGTTTTTGATGTAATTTTTTTCTCAATTTCTTCTACTGGAGGTAAAGCAAATCCTGTTTCAATTGTTGATGTTACTGGCACAACATTCAAACCAGCCATTACTGCAAACCCATTATAATTTGCATAAAATGGTTCTGGAATAATAACTTCATCACCAGGATTACAGGTAACCATAAATCCGAAAATCAAAGCCTCAGAACCTCCTGTCGTAATTAAAATATCCTCAGGATTAACATTGATTCCAGTTTTTTTGTAATATGCTGACAAACCGTTTCTGTAACTTTCAAATCCAGCTGAATGACTGTATTCTATTACTTTTCGGTCCATGTTTTTAATTGCATTTAATGCAACTTCAGGAGTTTCAATATCTGGTTGACCAATATTTAAATGGTATACAATTTTTCCTTTAGCCTTTGCTATTTCAGCATAAGGAACCAATTTACGGATTGGTGAAGCAGGCATTTCTATTGCCTTTTGAGATAATTTTGGCATCTTTATTTTTATTAGTGGTCAAATTTACGTCAAATGTTCAAATTGTACGGCTGTTTTGGTTTCTTTTTAGAACTTTGAAGTATGAAAACGCTTCTGTCCTTCTTACTTCTTTCGTTATTTGTAGGTTGTAAATCTGATTATACTCCAAATAAAGAATCTAAGAAAGCTAAAATTGCAACATTTAAAGTTCGCAATATTGCGAACAGAAGTGTAAATATAGATTCTGTTTTATTGCTTGACAATCTTGTCGATGTTCATTCCTTGAATAGTGTTATTTGGTTTGATTTGAAATATACTACAACAGATAATTTCATGGGAATAAAATTATATGATCGAATTAATAAACCCTATTTACAAAAAGATGTTGCAGAACGCCTTTCGAAATGTCAAGAGTTTTTGACAGAAATTGATACTAGTTTGCATTTACTGATTTATGATGCTTTTCGTCCAGTTTCGATTCAAGAGAAAATGTGGAAGGCACTTGACTCAATTCCAAGCATAGAACGTGGTAAATATGTTTCTAATCCACTAAATAAAAGTTTACACAATGTTGGAGCTGCTGTTGATTTGACTATTTGTAATTCGAAAAGGGTTCCATTAGATATGGGAGCAGATTTTGATGAATTTAGAAAAATTGCCTATCCAAGTATGGAAAATTATTACCTCTCAACGGGTGAATTGACATTGAAACAAGTAGAAAATAGAAAGTTATTGAGAAAAGTTATGCGTTCCCAAGCATTTCGAAATTTGCCTACTGAATGGTGGCATTTTAATGCGTGTTCAAGAGCTGACGCATTACTAAATTATACTGTTAGAGAAAATGAACCTTAATACTTTTTAAGAGTATACCGTATTCCAAAAAACACTCTCATTCCTTGATTTGGCCCATAAACATACGTTGGGTCAAATGTTAATGCATTTGGATTCTCTGCTGAAGATTGAACTGTGCCATCAGGATTAAAATCTACAAGTTTATCAAAAGGGTCGTGCGGTCTGGCAATTAAAAACGGTGCCTTTTTACCAGGTAGCCAGTTTAATAAGTTTTTAATTCCAGCGTAGATTTCAAATGCTCCTAATCCTTTGTAGGTGAACTGAATGTTCTGAATTGACCACCAAGGTGATGCTGAAGGTCTTGGGTCAAGTGGACCTAAAAGCGGAAGTTTCATGGGACTATAGATATTTCCCGTATAATCTATATAAAGAGGAAGGTTTTTAAAGGAATAACTAATTGTCCAAGTTCCTGTGAATCGTTCTGTTAATAATTGCCTCGTTTTTATTCCGTTTTCAGTTTTTGAAACTTCCATTAATGTTCCACCGATAATGAATTTAAATTGTGAAGTTCTAAATTCTGTATTCAAACTAATTCCTATATTTTCGGCATATCCATCAATATTCTTGTAAATAATTTTTGTGACATCTGTCAAATAATCAGGAATTATTTTGTTTGTGAAATACGTATAAAAGGGGCTTAAATCAATTTTTAAATTACTGCCGTTTTTAAAATAGAAAGTGCCATAATAATTTAAATTAATATTCATCGATCTTTCTGGCTTGAGTTCTTCCGCTATTTCAGTTTTTCTCGCACCAGTTAAAGCAGCATGATCTTCTGTGAAAATGGAAACAACACGATATCCTGTGCCTGCGTTTATCCGTATTAAATGTTGCTTGTTTAACATGTATTTATAACCGAGTCGGGGAGTTAAAATTGATTTGTGTACGCTCGAATAATCGTAGCGCAAACCAAACAAAAGATTATGTTTATCAGAAATTGCCCAATCATCTTGATAAAATAGGCCAGGTAAAAAAACAGAATTAGGATTGTTTTTAAGATTGGTGGAATCACCCGAACTTGTTGCAACAGTGTTGTCATCATATAAAGTATTACGGAAAGACGATCCGAGTACCCAATCATGTCTGCCTAAATGTTTGTACCATGTTAACTGATTGAAAATAACATGTTGCTTTGCCATAAAAGGAATTATACCATAATAGCTGTTTTGATTGTGCAGTGTAAAAGACGATGATAGAATAATTTTCTCTTTTGTTGGAAGTTCGTAATTACCAAATAATTCATAGCGAGTTGTATAAATGCTTTCGCCATAAATTGAATCGCTGTCTCTGAATTCTGGTGTCCAGTTCATTTCTCCTCCCCAACGATCTTCGTAGAAAAAACGACCTGCTATTGAAAAGGATTTTGAACTTTTTCTTTTAATACTGAATTTTTGAAACAGCGATATGCGATGTTGCAACGTTAAATCTGTAAAATTATCATTGTTATGGTCTATTGGATTGTCATAAATGAAATAATTGATACCACTTAACCCCGTTATTTTTTTTCCAATTTTTGTTTTAAATCCAATGTCTATATTCGTCTCTAACCACGTATTTGAAAAGCCATCAATTGATAATTGAGGAGCTTTATCAGGTGATTTTGTAATTATATTGATGATTCCTCCAATTGCCTCACTTCCATATAATGCGGAAGATGGGCCTCGCACAATTTCCATTCTCTCAACCAATGAAATTGGAATTCCTGATAATCCATAAACAGTCGCCAAATTACTTACAACTGGCATTCCATCGATAAGAATCATTGTATAAGGTCCCTCAAGTCCATTGATGTGAATATCACCCGTGTTGCAAATGTTGCAGTTGAGTTGCGGCCGAACACCATTGATATTTTGAAGTGCCTCGTAAATATTTGGAATTGGATTTTTTTTGAAGAAAGTTGAATTATAGACCTCAACAGGAACGGTACTTTTTAATTTATTTACCTCTCTCAAAGTTCCACTAATAACGACTTCATCGATGAGGTGTTCATTCAATTCTAAATTATATTCATAGCGTTTATTTGGAAGAATGTTTTTGGTATCTATTGCAAAAACAAGTGGTTTTGTATCGAAAGTTGAAATTTTTATAGTGTAAATCCCTGGTTTTAATCCTAACGTGAAATTTCCAAGTGAGTCACTCGAATGTAACATGTTGAGTTCTTTTATAACAATTGTAGCGTTCACAACAGGTTTTTCATCGAGCTTTACGGAACCTATGAATGCGATTTGCCCGAAAAACGAGAAAGTAAAAGTTAATGTTAAAAGAAGAAGAATGTAACGCATGAATTAATTATTAGATGAGCAAATATAATAATGTTAGATAAGTCTAACTTTAAATATTAGAAATATATTTTTAACTTTATTTTTTTACTTCAATTGCATGGAAGATTTACACTTATCATTTACCGAAGAAAATTATCTTAAATCACTTATTCATTTGACTGTATTGTCATTGGCTAAAATCGAGGTAGGAACAAATGAATTGGCAGTTAATTTGAATGTGAAACCAGCAACAGTTAATGATATGCTGAAAAAATTGAAAGAGAAAAAGCTGATAAATTACGAACGTTATGGTAAAATTTCATTGACTGATAGGGGAAGATTTGCTGGAATGGAGGTTTTAAGGAAACATCGGTTATGGGAAACATTTCTTGTTGAAAAGCTTGATTTTTCTTGGGATGAAGTGCATGAAGTTGCAGAACAATTAGAACATATTCATTCTAGAAAATTAATAGATCGATTGGATTCATTGCTAGATTTCCCAAAGTTCGACCCACATGGCGACCCAATTCCAAATGCAGAAGGTGAAATTGAAATTTTAACAAGAAAGACATTAAATGAAATTGAAATAGGAGAGAAATGTCGTTTAGTTGCCGTGAAAGACAATTCTTCTGCCTTTTTGCAATATGTGAATAAACTTGGGCTT
The DNA here is from genome assembly GCA_044377625.1 of Crocinitomicaceae bacterium. Taxonomy (GTDB): domain Bacteria; phylum Bacteroidota; class Bacteroidia; order Flavobacteriales_D; family Crocinitomicaceae; genus M0103. The sequence continues at coordinate 1,014 of JBILYS010000109.1, read as the reverse complement.
ACTATCGGTTCTGAAATTGAAATAGCCTCGAAGGAAATATATGATGAGTTATTGCATTTGATTATTAATGACCAAACATTTACCGTTTCAAAAAAGTTTGCTGAGAATTTATTTGTTGTTTAGTCCTCTTATCGTTTAATAATTCTCCTCACAATCTGCTCAGAATTCTTTTCTGAAATTACTTCAATAAGGTAAGATCCACCAGTATGTTTTTCAATATTTAAAAGATAATTATCCTTAAATTGTTCAGTAATCAACAATTTACCTTTGGTGTCAAATACATGTAAGGTATAATTCCCAGGATTTTTCATTTCAATTGAAACGTGATTTTCGGATGGATTAGGGAAAATGGAGATTTCTTCATTTTTTTTACTTTCAGCTAATCCTGCATAAGCTAAAAAAGTTGGATCGTTTACTGGAATTCCTGCATTATTGATAATCCAATTATTCGGATCAATAGACACAACTCCTGTAATAATACCGTTGGTTGGAATGAAGTACTGATTCAAATTTGAATTAATATCAAATCGAATAGTTGTATCGCCTAAACCACTTCTTGTAAATTTAATTTCTAAAGGATTTGTAAACGTTGGTGTAACACTTGACATTGAAGCCGTATGCGTTATTTCAAGGACTAAATTATTTCCCATTGCATTCCAACGTGTTCCATAAGTTGGATACCCTTCTCCAAAATACCATTCTTGAAAGAAATTTGTCAGATCAATTCCAGTTGCTACTTCAAACGTATTTTTGAGGTCTAAACCAATAGTTACGCTGTCATGAAATTGAATTTGAAAATCACGCAATGTTTGAAAGAAGAGATTATCGTTGTTCACGATGTGACGCAATGTGTTAATGATGGATGCACCTTTTTTATAAGTTAATCGGCTGTTGTAGATTCTTGATATATTCAACGTATCAGTAAACCAAACACTTCCACTTGGAGCACTTTTAACTGCACTATGCCAGGCAGACATTAATGGTGCTTTTTCAGAAGGGTACATATTTTCCAAC
>JBILYS010000108.1:0-6136 GCA_044377625.1 Crocinitomicaceae bacterium | reverse complement strand
ATACATGGACAGTTCCAGCAGGCGCAACCGTTACGGCAGGTCAAGGAACAATATCTGCAACTGTAACAATGGGAGCAACTTCAGGAAATGTTACAGTAACAGCAACAAATACATGTGGTACATCGACAGCAAGTATAAAAGCAATAACAATAACAAGCGCTCCTGCAACACCAGGATTAATCACAGGAACTGCAACACTTTGTTCAGGTTCAACAGGCAATATTTATTCGATTGCTGCAGTAGCAGGCGCGACTAGTTATACATGGACAGTTCCAGCAGGCGCAACTGTTACGGCAGGTCAAGGAACAATATCTGCGACTGTAACAATGGGAGCAACTTCCGGAAATGTTACAGTAACAGCCACAAATACATGTGGTACATCGACTGCAAGTATAAAAGCAATAACAATAACAAGCGCTCCTGCTGCACCAGGTGTAATAACTGGAACTACAACACTTTGTTCAAGTTCAACAGGCAATATTTATTCGATTGCAGCAGTAGCAGGTGCTACTAGTTATACATGGACAGTTCCAGCAGGCGCAACCATTACGGCAGGTCAAGGAACAATATCTGCGACTGTAACGATGGGAGCAACCTCCGGAAATGTTACAGTAACAGCAACAAATGCATGTGGAACATCTGCGGCTAGTTCTCAGGCAATAACTATTAATTCTACACCATTGACACCAGGATTAATTTCAGGTTCTGTAACTGCTTGTCCAAGTTCAACAGGCAATGTTTATTCGATTGCTGCAGTAGCAGGCGCGACTAGTTATACATGGACAGTTCCAGCAGGCGCAACCGTTACGGCAGGTCAAGGAACAATATCTGCAACTGTAACAATGGGAGCAACTTCAGGAAATGTTACAGTAACAGCCTCAAATGGTTGTGGCACTTCATCTGCTGCCATAATATCCATTACATTAAATAGTGCGGCTCCTGCAACTCCAGGAGCAATAACAGGGTCATTAACACCATGTTCAGGATCCGCTGGCAATGTTTATTCAATAGTTGCAGTTCCAGGTGCTACAAGTTATACATGGACAGTTCCAGCAGGCGCAACCATTACGGCAGGGCAAGGAACAATATCCGCCACTGTCACAATGGGAGTAACATCTGGAAATATCACAGTTAACGCTTCAAGTTCTTGTGGAACCTCAACAGATAATTTGCTAACGATAACAGTAAATAATTTACCTGTAGCTCCAGGATTAATTTCGGGAACTGTAGCACTTTGTTCAGAATCAACAGGGAATGTATATTCAATAGCAGCTGTTGCTGGAGCGACAAGTTACACTTGGACAGTTCCAGCGGGAGCAACCATAACAGCGGGTCAAGGAACGATTTCAGCAACAGTTTCAATGGGAGCGACCACAGGAGATGTTACTGTTACTGCATCTAATACTTGTGGTACTTCAGCAGCTAGTAATCAAAATATAGTTGTAAATCCAATCCCATCAACACCAATTGTTTCAATAATTGATGGTTGCGGAAGTTCAACTTTAACTTCAGATGCGACAGGCACTATTGTTTGGTCAACGTTAGAAACATCAGCTTCAATTTCCGTTTTAACGTCAGGAACTTACACTGTTGTTCAAACAATTAATGGATGTTCAAGTATAGCTGGATCTGGAAATGCTTCGCCATTTATTATTCCAACTGTTACTTTAAACACGTTCTCTGATGTTTGTATTAACACCCCAATTTTTGCAATGTCCGGTGGGTCTCCAATAGGAGGGACTTATAGTGGTACAGGGGTAACATCAAATCAATTCGATCCTAGTATTGCTGGATTCGGGACATTTACAATAGACTACTTATATACAGATATAAATGGCTGTTTTGCTTCCGACCAACAAACTATTACTGTTGGTTGCGCTGGATTGGATGAGTTAGGTTCGGTAAGTTTAACACTATACCCAAATCCAACAGAAGGTATATTCTCACTAATTATTAAGAACGATGTGATGTCAAAAGTAAATATTTTTGATGCTTCAGGCAGATTAGTGAAGAATGTAATTAATAATAACCATGAATCAGAAATGAAAATTGATCTAACCCATTTTGCAGATGGAATATATTCTATAGAAATATACACGAATCAAGGTGTAATTCGTAAAAAAGTTACTTTAACGAAATAATTCAAAAAGGATATTTCAATATTAACGGTTCCAGAAATGGGACCGTTTTTTATTTACTGTAATCTAGATATTAGAATGGTGAAAAATAATTTCTATTTTTGGCTTTAAATTATTTTCCTCACTCACAGAAATATAAATTGAAAAAACTCAAAATCAACGGACACGGTCACATTCTTCCTGAACCAAGTGAAATTCCAAAGTTCATGAAGGATAAAAAGTTGTTCTGGATTGACGAGGATAAAAAATTCATGCGCCAAGATGATTGGTCACGACCAATAACAGACCCTAGTTTTTTCTTTGATGAAAAATTAGAATGGATGTCGAAATACGATATCGATCATGGTGTAATGTTGAACCTTTCTCAAGTTTATTGCAATGGTTGGGAACGACAAGATGCACATGATGCAATTCGATGGCAAAACGATTTTAACGCAAGTGTACAACAAAGAAGACCAGATAAATTTACATGTGGTTTTGTTGTGCAACCGCTTTACATGGAAGATGCACTGAAAGAAATTGAACGTTGTGTAACGCAATTAAAACTTAGTTTACTTTGTCTTCCTACTCATTTCTTAAACAAAGAAGGAGAATGGCTATCCATAGCCGACAAAAGTGTTTTTCCAATTTATGAATTAGCAAATCACTACAATTTAGCTGTCGAAATTCATCCTTATGATGCTGAAAAAATGGTTAAATTAAAGGATATTTATTGGCGTTTTCACTTGGTATGGATGATGGCGCAAACAGCTGACACTTTACACCTTTTTACACTAAATAACCTGTTAGAGAAATTTCCAAACGTTAGAACTTGCTTCGCACATGGATGTATGTTGGGACAAGCAAATTATGGACGTCGTTTACAAGGTTTTGATGGTCGACCAGATTTATTTGAAGGTACAACCAATCCTAGAGAAGCCCTTGGTCACCCGAATTTATTTTTTGATTCTTTGGTGCACGATTCATATACCCTGCAATTAATAAAAACTAGAGCAGGAGCATCACAAATAATTGCAGGATTAGATGATCCTTATCCTTTGGGAGAAATGGAAGGTGTTGCCAATTCATACCCAGGTCGTGTTATTGATTTTGCTGTTGAATCCAATATCATCACGCAGCAAGAATCTGATGCAATGTGGTGTGATAATGTTTTGAGATGGCTCGGGAAAACTGAGTTGTAAGTTGCTAATTACAAGTTACTAGTTTTTGAACCATAGTAATTAATTGTATTTTATATAATTCTAGTTAGCGACTTCTAATTATTTTAACTTGTAATTCATAACTAGCAACTAGTAACTAAGAACTCTTTTTCTATCTTTGCCCAAATTCAATTTTACAATGGCTCAAAAACCTTCAATTCCTAAAGGAACACGTGATTTTCTTCCAAAAGAAGTGGCAAGAAGAACGTATATTTTCGATACAATTAAAAAATCATTTAGAAAATTTGGTTTTGCTCCAATAGAAACGCCTTCTTTCGAATTATCATCAACCTTGATGGGTAAATACGGAGAAGAAGGAGATCGATTGATTTTTAGAATATTGAATTCTGGAGAAAAAGTGCGAAAGGCAGATTTGGATGCTTTAGCACAAGATAATTTACCACGTTTCGCAAATTCACTTTCGGAAAAAGCATTGCGTTACGATCTAACTGTTCCTTTTGCACGATTTGTCGTACAGCACCAAAATGAATTGTCTTTTCCCTTTAAACGCTATCAAATTCAACCAGTTTGGAGAGCAGATAGACCACAACATGGCAGATATCAAGAGTTTTTTCAATGTGACGCTGATGTTGTAGGAAGTGATTCTTTGGTAAATGAAGTTGATTTTACATTCATGATTGATGAAGTATTAACGAATTTACAATTGCCAAGTTTTACAATCAAAGTAAATAACCGTAAAATTCTTTCTGGAATAGCTGAAGTTAGTGGAGAAACTGCGCGAATCATCGACATTACTGTTGCGATTGATAAATTGGATAAAATTGGAGAAGAAGGAGTTGTAAAAGAATTGCGTGAAAAAGGTATTTCTGAAGCAGCAATTGAAAAAATTCAACCTTTATTCTCTTTTTCTGGTTCAAATTCAGAGAAAATGACCAAAATGAGTGCTTTTTTGGCTAAAAGTGAAATTGGGTTAAAAGGATTGGAAGAATTACAATTTGTATTTGATCATGTGGAACGATTAGGACTTCAACGTGCTGAAATTGAATTCGATATTACGTTAGCAAGAGGTTTAAATTATTACACAGGAGCAATTTTCGAAGTGAAAGCAAATGGTGTGAAAATGGGCAGTATTTGTGGTGGAGGACGATACGATGATTTGACAGGTTTGTTTGGAATGCCAGGAATGTCTGGCGTTGGAATCTCTTTCGGAGCAGATAGAATTTATGACGTAATCACAGAATTGGACTTATTTCCAAAAGAAACTGATCAAGGATTAACTTTATTATTCGTGAATTTTGGTGAAAAAGAACAAGCGCATTGCATGAAGTTGGTACATGAAGTTCGTGCAAATGATATCGATTGTGAATTATATCCTTCAACTGCCAAAATGCAAAAGCAAATGAAATATGCCAATGACAGAAATGTGCAGTATGTTGCTTTAGTAGGTGAAAATGAAATGAACCAAGAATTAATTCAATTGAAAAACATGGAAACTGGAGACCAGGAAGAGATGAGTATCGATGAATTGATTTTCAAACTAAAAAAATAAGTTTTAGAACCATTAAGTAACGCCGAATTGCATTCGGCGGACGATATGGTTAAAAGAAATAGACATAACAATGAAAAACTACACCATAAATAACGAATGGATTTCTCTCCATCAAATTGATGAAATTCTTGAAAATCATGTAACTCTTGAATTAGGCGAAAATGCGCGAAGTCTGATCCAAAAATGCAGAACGTATTTGGATGAAAAGATTCAACGTCACGACAAGCTTATTTATGGTATAAATACTGGATTTGGATCACTTTGTAATACAGCAATTGACACAAAGGATTTAGAGCAATTACAAACAAATTTGGTGTTGTCTCATGCATGTGGTACAGGCGATGAAGTGCCACAAGAAATTGTAAAGCGTATGCTTTTTTTGAAAGTTTTAGGACTTTCTCACGGACATTCAGGAGTGCAAGTTGCAACTGTTGAACGCCTAATCTATTTTTTCAATAATAACATTTTACCAGTTGTTTACCAACAAGGAAGTCTTGGTGCATCTGGTGATTTGGCTCCTTTAGCGCATTTATCTTTGCCATTGATTGGTGAAGGGGAAGTTTATTTCCAAGGGAAGAAACATGCTTCAGCAGAAGTTTTGAAAGCAATGAACCTTCAACCAATTGTTTTGCAATCGAAAGAAGGTTTGGCGTTGTTAAACGGAACGCAATTTATGAGTTCGTATGCGTCCTATTGCGTTTCAAAAGGAAATCAATTGTGGAATCAATGGAATACAATTGCTGCAATATCATTAGAAGGATATGATGGCCGTTTAAATCCATTTCAAGCGAACGTGAATGAAATTCGAAAGCAACAAGGTCAAATTGAAGTGGCAAAAATCTTCCGTGATTTATTAGCTGGGAGTGAAATTATTTCTCAGGAAAAAGAACATGTTCAAGATCCTTATTCTTTCCGATGTATTCCGCAAGTTCATGGTGCGTCAAAAGATGCATTGGACTATGCTGCAACGATTATTGAACGAGAAGTAAATGCGGTGACTGATAATCCAACAATTTTCCCTGATGAAGATGATATCGTTTCTGCAGGAAATTTTCACGGACAACCTTTAGCAATAACAATGGATTTTTTAGCAATTGCTTTAGCAGAAATGGGAAGTATTTCAGAAAGAAGAGTGTATAAGCTCATTTCTGGAACCAGAGGTCTTCCTGCATTTTTGGTCGCAAATCCAGGATTAAATTCAGGATTTATGATTCCCCAATACGCGTGTGCTTCAGTGGTAAGTCAAAATAAACAATTATGCACTCCAGCGTCAGTTGATACAATTGATT
>JBILYS010000107.1:0-6159 GCA_044377625.1 Crocinitomicaceae bacterium | reverse complement strand
ATGCTGTTGCTTGAACTTCTTCGTAACCCGTCCAATCCGTTAAACCTGTGCCGTATTCTTTGGAAATCAACATCCATTTGGCATGACGTTCAGCAACAGAATGTTTCGGGTTTTCGTATACCCAATGTTGAAATTCATCGATTTGAGCAATCCAAGGCATGATTTTTAAAATAGATTCTAACTGCTCTTTTTTAGCTCGTTTAAAATCGTCCTCGTTTTCGTAAAATTCATTCCAAAGGTTCATTGTCAATAATTCCATCGACATTGACGCTAACTCAGCTACTTCAGATGGTAAACTTTTAAATCCTGTTAATTCTAAATCACGGCTCAAGAATGAATGTACCGCATGGCCACCTTCGTGAACCATCGTTACTAGATCTCTTTGCGCTCCAACTGCATTCATAAAAATAAAAGGAACTCCAATTTCATAAAGAGGGTAGTTGTACCCACCTGGAGCTTTTCCTTCTTTTGAATCTAAATCTAAATAAGCCATTTCGTCCATTGTAGTCAAACAATCACTGAAATATGTGTCAATTTCGCGAAACATATTAATAGTTCCTGACAAGAGCTCTTTTCCTGTTTTAAATGGCTTCAAAGGTTGTTTTCCATCTGGATCAACTTCTGAATCCCAAGGCTTAAATTTGTCTTTACCTAGTTTCACAAGTTTTTCCTGCTGTAAAATTTTGACAATCGGAACAATTTGTTTTTTAATTGCACTGTGGAAATTCAAACAATCTTCTTTTGTATAATCAAATCGCCCTAATTCTTGAAATTTATAATCTCTATAATTAGCAAAGCCAGCATTTACAGCAACTTGGTGTCGACGCTCAATTAATTCAGTATATAAAGTGTTTAGTTGATCAATATCTTCACTTCTGCGCGTTGACATTTTCTCAAAGATTTCTTTTCTCAATTTCTCATCCGTTTCCTTTAAAAGAGACGAGGCTTTTTGCATCGTTAAAGTTTCACCTTTATGTTCAATTGTCTGAGCTGCTGAAATTGATCCAAACAACTGACTTTTTTCATTGATTTCGGCTTCGATTGCAATGTTTTCTTCACGATAAAGTTCCAAAGCGGTTTTAACTGAACGGAAATAGATTTGATAATCTTGATCTTTATTGAATTCACTAAAGAAAGTCGAATCAATCATTTTCTTGTTGAGTTTGTCTTCAAATGGCGCTAATTCTGGCTGAATCTTAGTCACAAAAAAGGTGTAAGCTTCACTCAGTTCTTCTTTTCGTGTATCAATTGTCATTTTAATATATCTCCATGCAGCATCTTCTTCTAAAACTGCTTCAAGTTCAGATTTATCAACTAGCCATTTTTTATAATTTTCTTTGGTATCTATTGAACGATTAACCAAATCTTCAAATGATGGCTTTATTTTCTCCCAAGAATCTATCACAAGATTTTCTGCAACAAATGTTCTTTTATTCTTCGTTATTTTCATAATTGATTTCAATAAAAAACCGCTCCTCGAACATATCGAAGGGCGGTTTATAAAGTTATAATTTCACTTAATTATTTCTGTTATTTACCTCTGCTAGTGCTTGTTTTTGTAGCAGTGACCTTTTTAGCAGCTCCTGGTTTTACTACTTTCGCAGCACCTGATGCTTTTGGTTTTGCAGCTACAGCTTTTTTAGCAGGTGCTTTTTTTACTGGGGCAGCGTCTTCAGTTGATTCAGCGTCTTTTTTAGCCTTTGGAGCTTTTTTCTCAACAACCTCTTCTTTTACAAGCAATTTAAGATTTCCAGATTTTTGCAAAAGGTTATACCATTGGAACATCTTTTTTACATCCGAAGGATAGACTCTTTCTTGATCGTAATTTGGCAGAATTTCTAACAAATAGCTTTGCAAAACGGTTAAATCTTCCTTGTGTGAAGGACATTCTTTACCACTTTCTTTGTCGTAAACCGCTTTTAACAATGTACGCAAAGGAGCGTCATCGTCATACGTGTAGATAGAAATATCATCTAATGCAGAAATTTTATCTGTAGCATATGCTGGAAAGCGTTTACTATCGATTAATGACTCCACAATGATGTTGTTCTTACCTTGTGCGATTACTTTAAAAAGACCTGGTCTTCCTGAAATTGCAATTATACCTGTTAAATCCATTCTTATTTATTTACGCGTCAAAAGTATAAAATATTTTTTTCAAATTACATTCTTGTGATTTTTGAATAAATCTTTTCTGATTCAAATTCAATTATTACATGATAAATCCCACTTGGATATCCAGCAATTGAATATTTTTTATCTCCTAAATTATTAATTGTTAGTTCTTTACCGTTTTCAGAGAAAATTCGCATGGATACAATCTTTTGTTCAGAAAGAATTGTAAAAAAATCATTAGTCGGATTAGGAAATAACATAATTTCTTGTGAAACAGCGTCGTTGAGTCCTAAAGTGATAGTCAATGGCGGTGTTTCGGAAATACAACCGTCAACACTTGTGCAGTAACACGTGTATGTTCCAAATGGTGCTGTTATGTCCAAAGTTTGATTCGTCGCTCCAGGAATATTCGTTCCATTTAGTGTCCATTGATAATCAGTAAATGACAATGAAGCCAATGTGTTTCCTGATTGCATAATTGGCAAAATTGGCAATAATGGCAATTGTGTTACTGTTAAAGTATCACTTTGAAAAGCACAACCTCTTGTACTATAAACTAGTGCAGAGTAGTCTCCCGCAGTTGATATTGTATCTGTTAATCCTATTCCACCATTGGACCAAATAGCAGTCATTAATGGGGAAGAGGAACTTAATGATAAAATTGATGGAGGATTTCCGCATGTTACATTTGAACCTAGCACTGTTGCAGTGAATTCAGTAGCTTGTAATAAATTCAAAGCATGCGGTTTGCCATATCCATAAGAATTATTTGGAACAACTCCTGTGTACGAATCTGTAAATGCCGTTGCTATTAAGTCTGATTTAAATGAAGCGTAATTTGCTTTATTACATTTCTCAAGATAAAGAGCAGCTATTCCAGCAACACAAGGAGAAGCCATTGAAGTCCCGCCATTTCGAGCATGCCAGCCACCTGAATCAATTAACGTATTGTATGTTGGATTTGTCAATAACCAAAAAGGTGCAGCGGTTAGTGATACATCTCCAGAGGCACTGATGTCTGGCTTGGTTAATCCATGTCTGCTTGGACCAACACTCGAATTTGGACTTAATTTCCCTGGAGGAGTCATGTCTGTTGCTGGGTAATATTGATTACCGTTGTTATCAATGTGACCAAGTCTGTTCCGAACATTTCCGACCGTTATTACCTTTTCAGAACAAGCCCAATTAGAAACGATTGTTTGAAGTGAATCAGGCATGTGATAATGAACAATTTCTGGCAATACTGCTGGTGAAGGCAATGTTGTAACAAGATTGTTTAACCCCAACCAAGCTCCACTCCATAAATCATATTTCCCTGAACCTGTCGTAGAAAAACGGAAATTATAAGCAGTTGAATCTACATTGCTGAAATAGGCTTCCATGTGGTAATTACCATCAATTAATTCAGTGTAAATTTCAATTGTAGCAATTCTATTTCCAATTGTATTGTAAATGGTATCGAGAATTGGTGTTCCAACAGAAGCTTGGGCCGGTCTATAAATAGTTGACCCTCTTAAACCGTATATAGGAGAAGGCAAGTCTGCACCAAAAGCATAATCAAAAACACCGTCTGAAAGATCCGACCATAAATCAAAATAAATATGATTCGCACCAAATGCGGCACCAGCGCTAGGATTATTCTGAAGCCAAACAAACGAAGTGTCAGCATCAATATTTCCTGTAACATGGTATTTGCCTTTAGCTCCTGCATTTCCCGCCGCTCCAACAACGATTCTTCCAGGGTGTTCGTCTAAAAGCGTTTCAATATAATCTGTTGCAGGATCATTTCCATCATGACTTCCTAAATAAGAACCAAGACTTAAATTAACAATCGCTGGCATTCCCATAGAATCTGCCACTTTAAAAATATAATCACAAGCGTCTGCAATCGTTAATGACCAATTAGGGAGATTAAAATTAGATTCAACAATTATAATACGTGAATTTGGTGCCATTCCTTTATTTGAACCATTAGCAAATCCATTTGCAGATCCCATTCCTGCAACTGTTGTTCCATGAGCAGAACCTTCCTCAGTACTTGTGCATGTTCCATTGTTTATTTGCGCGCTGTCCCATACAATTCCATAATTATATGGTTGTGGTATCGTTCCTCCAACATTTGTTGAATGATCCCAATAACGCATCACACGTGTATTGCCATTAGCATCAATGAAGTCTGGGTGATTCCAATCTATTCCCTGGTCTACATAACCTATAATTACATTGTCCCCCGTATAAATACTATTTAATCCACCAGTCCCTTCGTGAACAGGTTTTACATGATAAGCCACAAGCGCTGAGTCGCCCAAAGCAACAGGTGGAGCGTATTCAAAATAATAATTCTTTAATTCCTTTGATTTTGTCTTATCATCAATCCATTTTGCAGTTGTTGAAATGAATAACCAACTAGAAGAACTGTATTTAATCGTGATGTTATCTTTGTTAAGTAGACTGATGGTTTCCTCATTATTTGGGACACAAAAAGTAGAAATAGATTTTGGAGATGTTTGTAAAAGATTTTGAAATCCGAATTTATGTTGTTGTGAAAACAGATAACTAGAAGAACTTCCAATGATTAAGAGAAGGAATAGTGTTTTTAGTTGAATTGATCGTACCATTTGTAAGTGATTTTAACCTTAAGACGTAAATATAGACCGAATGGTTAAAAAAAGTTCGTCGAATTAAAAGTTTATTTTTAATTTTCGAGAATTAATTCACATTTACAGATAAGATCAATATGAAAAAAAGATTCATTCGTTTAAGTTTATTTGTTTTCACTTTTGGAATCACGAATTTATTTTACGCTCAAGAAAATAAGGAGATAGTAAACTGGTACAACGGAAAAGGTCCAGGAATGGAGACTGAAAAAGCATACAAAATGCTTAAGAAAAGAAAATCAAGCACAGTTGTAGTTGCTGTTATTGATTCTGGTGTAGATATTGAACACAAAGATCTTCAAGGTAAAATTTGGGTAAATAAAGATGAAATTCCAAAAAACGGAATTGATGATGATAAGAATGGATACATTGATGATGTAAATGGTTGGAGTTTTCTAGGTAATGCAAAAGGTGAAAATCTGAATGAAGCAAACTTAGAAAAAACAAGAATTTTAAGAGATTTATCGAAAAAATTTGAAGGTGTTGATCCTGCAACAATGGCTGGTTCTGAAAAAGAAAGCTACGATTTATACTTAAAAGTAAAAGAAGAGGTAGCTGCCGAATTAGAAAGCTATTCGTCGTATTTAGGTCAAATGGACATGATCGCAATGATGATGGAACAAGTTCCTACAATGGTTGGAACTGCAATGGGTAAATCGGACTACACATTGAAAGATTTGCAAAAATGGAATCCAACAGATGAACAAAATCAACAATTAAAGCAATTTGCTTTGGCAATGAAAACAGGGGAACTTACTCCAGAAGTTATTGCAGAACAAAAAACGCAAATTGAGCAAATGGTTAACTTTAACTTGAATGTTGAATTTGATGACCGTGCGCTAATTGGCGATAATCCGCATGATTTCTCAGATACAAAATATGGAAATCCTGATGTTGAAGGTCCAGATGCATTGCACGGAACTCACGTTGGTGGAATAATTGGAGCTATTAGAGGGAATGATCTAGGAGGTGACGGAGTTGCTGAAAATGTATTGCTAATGGCTGTCAGAGCTGTTCCTAATGGAGATGAATCGGATAAAGATATTGCTTTAGCTGTTCGTTATGCTGTGGATAATGGTGCAACTGTAATTAACATGTCGTTTGGGAAAGGGTATTCTCCTCATCAAAAAGAAGTTTATGATGCTTTTAGATATGCTGATTCTAAAGGAGTGTTGTTAGTTCACGCAGCTGGAAATGATAATGCAGACGTTGATGCTAACCCAAATTTCCCAACTTCATTATATAGCTTTCAAAAAGAAAAATTAGACCTTTTCTTAACAATCGGAGCTTCAACTCGCGTTAGTAAAGAGAAATTAGCTGCGTCATTCTCTAATTATGGTCAAACGAAAGTTGATGTTTTTGCGCCTGGATTTGAAATATACAACAG
>JBILYS010000106.1:0-6185 GCA_044377625.1 Crocinitomicaceae bacterium | reverse complement strand
CTTATTTAAATCGAATTGTATGCTCAAATATGTTGCATTAACAATTGGTGTATACCTGCATTTCACAGCTGTGGCATGTGATGTTTGTGGTGGCGTTAGCGCGTCTGGCATGAATGGTTTTACACCAACCAATGATTTCCATTTTATTGGAATTCGTTCAACTTATAGGCGGTATTGCAGCCATAGTGAATCACTTTTAACGGGAGTTGTAACCAACTCAACCGAATATTTCCTTCAATCTGATTTGATGGGAAAGTTTCAATTGTCCAATCGTTGGCAAATTATTGGGACACTTCCTTATTCCTTTGCGACTCAAATCGAAAGTGGTTCAAAAACTTATCAGTCTGGAATTGGAGATATTGGCTTACAAAGCTTCTATACACCAGTTATTCAAAAAGATACGAATGGTATTATTCAACGCCAATTGAATATTGGATTTGGAATAAAAACTCCGACTGGGAAATATGCAGAAAGTGCGCATACCATGTCGAATATGTATCCTGGAACTGGTGCTTTTAATTTTACGCTGTCAGCCAATTATATCTTTCAATCGGGTAAAAATGGCGGACAAATTGAAGCTTCAAATTCCTATTCTTTACAAAATAAATACGGCTATCAATATGGGAATTCGTCGTCAATCGGAGGAACTATTTTCAGAATGTTCAAATTTTCGAAGACCATATTTCGACCGTTCGTTGGATTCCAAGCAAGTTTAATTCTCAAAGATCGGATTCATGGTTACACGACAAGTGACAGCATGAACAACGGAGAAATCATCAGTGGAAAAATTGGCTTGAATATTATTCGTACAAACTGGTTTTTATCACTTTATGGACAACTCCCAATTTATCAAAACTTAGGAAATGGAACGGTTCAACAAAAAGAATTGGTGTCCATTTCACTCAATTATTTAATATCTAAAAAACTTAAAAAATGACAAAATCAATTATCATAATCGCATTATTATCCGTTTCACTTATCTCTTGTAAGAAAGATGAAATCGTAACCGCAACAATCACTTTCAATACGCCAAGTGCGAATGACACCATTCCATTTGGTTCAGTGGTACATTTAACAGGTTCGGTGAATGGATCTGCAGAAATGCATGGATACACAGTTACTTTTACAAATTTGACAACAGGAAGTGATGTGTTTTCAGAAATCTATGATGTACATGCTGCAAATTACGCATTGGATTATTCTTGGACCAACAATGTGACAGATACTTCAGTTGTAAAACTGTTAGTTGACGTTGAAAAAGACCATGACGGAAACATGGAAATGAAAGAAATAAGTGTTGTTTGTTTGCCTCAATAATCACTTTCTTTAATTTACAAAGTCCACAAAGATTCGTTTTTGTGGACTTTTTTTTGTCTTTACCCTTGATAAAATGAAGGCATTCTTGCAATCCAAAATATTTTTTTAGACACATGATTTGTAATCTAAGTTGCTTTCATTTTTAAAACTGGCCTTAACTTTACAGAAAAATTCAAAGACATGACATTTACAGCATATCAACAAACGTTCGACGAGGTTTTAGCAGGAAAAATTATTCATTCGCCATACGATGATCCTCATTTTTTAGAATATGCAAAACTCAATTTTTCACGTCAAAATAGATGGCTTAAAAAAGGTGAAATTCTTCCAGAATCACTTGCAGCCATCAATTCAATCTCAAAAAAACAAACGTGGGTAATCATTACAGAACCTTGGTGTGGTGATGCTGCACATTGTGTCCCATTTATCGTGAAACTGGCTGAATTGAATCCACTAATAACGCTAGAAATCCAACTGAGAGACAGCGAAAATTCTGAAATAGAAAACTACTTAACAAATGGAGGAAAATCTATTCCCCGCTTGATTATTAGAGATGCCAACAATACCGATTTATTTGTTTGGGGTCCACGACCTGAATCAGCAACTATTTTGTTCCTTGAATCAAAAGCGCAACAATTGTCGGTTGTCGATCAAAAAGTTGCTTTACAAAATTGGTACAACAAAGATATTGGTCAAACCATTCAAAAAGAAATAGTAGCAGGAATAAAAAATATATAATAAGCTGTCTTTTTCCAGAAAAATTAAGTAACTTCAACATTATCATCATATTATTGAACGATTAAATCTGGGATGAAACAATTTATCGAGCCCATCATTGCAATTGGCATAAAACCCCATTATCTGAAGTGGGAAAGTCACCTTGTAAGAAAATTAAATACTATTGCTATAATTGGCATGTTCAATATGACTGCCGGTATTGCTTTGTTTTGGTATTTTGACTATCCCGATTTTATATTAGATTGCTTTATTGCTTTTTTTGCTTTTCCGGTAGTTTTCATTTTAAATAAATACACAAATTACATTTGGACTTCCTATTGGTTTTTTATTTGGGGGTTTTTATTTTTCACTTCCCTGAGTTTAAAAATGGGAAAAGATTCAATGATGTTGCTGTTCTATTTCCCATTGATCATTGCAATTGTACAATTACTTGGCCGAAAGGAAATGCTTAAACACCTCATCATTATAAGTTTACTTTGTTTAGCTTCTATTGCCGTCATTTTATATGGATACACTAAAAGTGGGAATCAGTCAATAGTGACAATTGGTAACATTAACACCCTTTCTATTATTAACATTTTAATTTCAATTTCAACAACGATTGCTTTTACTATTTCTATAACATTTGAATCAATCAGTCAAGAAAACGAAATTAAAAAGATGCTTCTTGAAAAGGATGTGCTGCTAGCTGAGGTTTTTCATCGGGTTAAAAACAATATGAATATTGTGACAAGCTTATTGAATTTAAAAAAGAACATGTCTGAATCATTGGAAGTCAAAGAAGCTTTAGAAGATTGTCGTAACAGGGTTTTTTCAATGGCACTGGTTCACAACAACATCTTCAATAGTAATAATGTTGTTGGGTTAAATTTCAAAGACTATATTCAAAATTTGGTTGATGAAATCAGAAATTCACATGGTAATTCTGAAAATGATGAAATAATTCTGGTAACTGAAAACATCAATCTAGATTTAGCAAATGCCATTCCCTGTGGTTTGATTTTAAATGAATTAATTACCAATTCATATAAATATGGGCACGTTGAAAATCAAAAACTTCAAATTCAAATCATCTTCTATTTGGAAGATGGTTGCATAAAACTGGTTGTAAAAGACAACGGTCCAGGGTTGAAAAATTTAGATTTTAGTATTTCCAACTCATTGGGAATAGATTTAATCAAATCCCTTTCCGAACAAATAAACGGCACTTATTCCTTTCACAATGAGAATGGATTGGTTTTTCGACTTGAATTTACTGAAACTGTTTAAATACAATTTGGGATAAAAATCTGTATCAAACAGTATTTAGAAAAAAAATGGGAGTTTTATCCCCATTCTATTTTTTCATCCCTGAAAAATATAGTTACTTTTATCCTTATCAATAAAACATACCTAAATAAATATAAAATGTTTAAATCACTTTTATTCATTATAACTTTTATCAGTATATTCAATTCCACTAGTCAAGAAATCACTGGTCAGTGGAACGGTGTGTTAAAGATTCAAGGAATGCAGTTACGTCTTGTGTTCAACATTTCAAAAACGGCAACTGGTTATTCTTCAACAATGGATAGCCCAGATCAAGGAGCCAAGGATATACCGACTTCTTCAACGAGTTTTGATAACAATCTATTGAATATTAAAATCGAGAAAGCAAAAATCGAATACGTTGGAACGTTGGGGAAAGACAACATTATCGTTGGCAATTTTAGTCAAGCTGGACAAACCTTTTCAATGGATTTATCTCACGATAAAATAGAATTAGTTGAAGCATTGCGTCCTCAAAACCCAATTCAACCGTATCCCTATTATTCTGAAGAAGTTACTTTTAAGAACAAAAAAGCGGGTGTTACACTTTCCGGAACATTGACCCTTCCGAAAAAAGAAGGTGTTTATCCAGTTGTTATTTTAATCTCTGGAAGTGGACCACAAAATCGTGATGAAGAATTAATGGGGCACAAACCTTTTCTTGTTTGGTCAGATTATTTAACACGCAATGGAATCGGAGTTTTGAGATACGATGACCGCGGAACAGCTTCTTCTACTGGAGATTTTAAAGCGGCAACAACGCAAGATTTTGCTACTGATGTGCAAGCAGCTGTTGCATTCTTGATGACAAAAAAAGGCGTTAATAAAAAGAAAATTGGTTTAGCTGGACACAGCGAAGGTGGAATTATTGCTCCGATTGTTGCAGCTAAATCAAAGAATGTTGCATTCATCGTATTATTGGCTGGAACAGGAATACCGGGAGATGAGTTATTGTTATTACAACAAGAATTAATTGGTCGCGTATCTGGAGAAAGTGAAGAGAATCTTATACTTGGAAAAAAGGAAAATACCGAATTGTTTGAAATTATAAAAAAGTCAACTGATCTTGATCAAATAAAAAAGGACTTGTCCGTTCACATGTTAGCATCTTTAAAAGAAAATCCTGATTCTGGCAAACCTGAAGGAGTTTCAGATGAAGATTATGTAAAATATACTGTTGAACAAATTGCTACACCATGGATGGTCTATTTTATAAAATATGACCCGTCAATTATCTTGGAAAAGGTAAAATGTCCTGTCTTGGCTATTAACGGATCGAAAGATTTACAAGTTCCCTCTAAAGAAAATTTACCTGCAATACAGGCCGCTTTGGTTAAAGGTGGGAATGAAAAAGTAACGACAAAAGAGTTGGCTAATTTGAATCATTTGTTCCAAGAATCCGAGACAGGTTCGCCAAGTGAATATGCAGAAATTGAACAAACTTTTTCTCCTGTTGCCCTGGAATTGGTATTGAGTTGGATTCAAGAACAGGTGAAGTAAACTATTCGCTGGTTTAAAAAAATAAATTACGAATTACGAATTACGAATTACGAATTACGAATTACGAATTACAAATTCTATATAATGAAATTAAAATCACTCCTCACGCTACTATTAATTACAATAAGTACATCAGCATTTTGTACTATTTGGACTATTAATACTTCTGGATTAACATTTACTCCAGCCACGACAAATATTCTTTTTGGAGACACAGTTGTCTTTACGATTGGTGGATCGCACGATGCACGTGAAGTAAGTTTAGGAACTTGGACAGCAAATGGAAACACACCATTGCCAGGAGGATTTCAAACTGCTTTTGGAGGCGGAATGGTTTTGCCAGCTCAATTGGCAGTTGGAACACATTATTTTGTGTGCACACCACATGCTGCAATGGGAATGAAAGGAACTATCATCGTTTCTCCATGTCCAACACCAGCCCAACCGGGATTGATAACAGGAAATACTGCAATTTGCTCTGGAACATCCAACACGTATAGTATTTCTCCCGTCGCTGGAGCGACATCGTATACGTGGACTTTGCCTGGAGGTTGGTCAGGAACATCTTCAACAACTTCAATCACCACAACTTCAAGCGCAACAAGTGGCAATATTTCTGTCACTGCGAATGTGTCTTGTGGTTCTTCTGTTCCTCAAACATTAGCCATTACAGTGACAAGCATTCCTCCTACTCCAGCGCCAATAACTGGAAACACAACCATTTGTACAAGCACTTCAAACACGTATTCTGTAGTATCGATACCTTCAGCTACTTCTTATACATGGGCATACCCAGTGGGCTGGACGGGCACTTCAACGACTAATTCTATTGCGACGACATGCGGCAGTTTAAGTGGAAATATTACTGTCACTGCTATTAATAGTTGTGGATCATCTCCTTTAAGAACAGTGGCAATAACCGTTGTGAATAGCATACCAAATACGCCAACAATTGTGAATGGCAATTCTGATATTTGTGCTTTAACAGTGAATTCGTATAATGTTGCATCTGAACCTGGAGCAACGTCCTACCTTTGGTCTTTGCCATTAGGTTGGACTGGAAGTTCCACAACAAATACAATTTCAGCAACGTCATCTGTTACGAGTGGAAATATTACAATAGCTGCTGTTAATGTTTGCGGCTCCTCTACTCCACAAACTCTTACAATTAATGTAGCAAACGGTGTTTTAGCGCAACCGACAGCAATAAATGGAAATGCTGGTATTTGTGCTTCGACAACAAACACATATGACATTTTACCACTTGTCGGAGCAACATCTTATACGTGGACAATGCCTATCGGTTGGTCGGGAAGTTCAAC
>JBILYS010000105.1:0-6198 GCA_044377625.1 Crocinitomicaceae bacterium | reverse complement strand
TCAGTTGTTAAAGCAGCCAATGCTTCTCCTTCGGTCAATCCTCGTTCTATTGATTTTCGAACATTCCTCCAAAATCCATCGGCTGATTTCTGACCTAAACTTGTGATACAGATTGGTATATTATTTAGCTTCAAGATAAAAGGGTTAGATGGGGCCAATTCCCAGTGCTTTAAATCGGACAACGGAATTTGTCTTGAAACATAAGGATCTTTAACGTCAAAAGGTTCTGGAAAATTCACTGGTACAATAAGCGTGTTTTTGCTATTTTTCAATTCATTAATTGCTTCATACTCATTGCCTGAACCCAAATAATTGAACTGGTAATGAAACTCTTTAGCGATTTTATCAGCGCGTAAAATTTCCCATTTGTCAGCCGTTTGAAAAATAAAGGGTAAAGTAATAGATTCATGCATTTTATCCAATGAAATGTTTGTCTCACTACTTTTGCTTTCAATATACCACTTTAAGTCATAAAAAGCTTGACGCAATAATGCAATTGATCCCATTTGTGACGAAGGATATGTTTGTTGAGAAACGCCTTTTTCAAAGGAATAAAACTGTGTGCTTTTTGCTTGAATGATTTGTTTATTTTCATTTTCAAAGCCAAGTGAAACCAAAGTCCCGGAACCTTGTGCTATTCCATCGTTCACATGGGTTACAGCAAGTCCAAATCCCATTTTAATCAACGTTTCATTTGCTTTTGCATCAATTTGATACATTACATTCGCCTCTGTTTCTGGATGAATTGACTCATTCCAATAATAAGCACCATTTTTTGAACTTTCAAGCTGTGGTCTAATTGAATGATTGCTCCCATTTAGCTTAGGTAAACCAACGGACGAAATTGTTTCAATAAATGACGCCACAATTGTCATCCCTTCACAATCGATAACTACTGCGTCATCGGGAGGAAAAACTAACATTCCAACCTCAATAATTTTATCACCTTCAATTAGGATAGTACCATTTTCAATTGTTTTAGATGGAGAAACAATAATTCGTGCATTTTTAAAAGCTACAAATTTCGGTTTTGAGATTATTGTCCCATTCTGAGGAATTAGTTGACTCCATGAATAACAAGCAATAAATGAGAATAAAAGTAAAAAATACTTCATGTTTGAATCATAAAAAAGAATGTGAATTTAATCAAAACAGTCGATTTAACAGTTTTAGCCCCAGAAAGTTTTTTTATGTATTTTTGTAAAAAAAGAAAATATGTATAGCGGATTATTACACACACACTCTGGATTGCGTTGGATAGCTTTAATTTTATTAATTGTAGCCATTTTGAATGCGTTAACTTCTAAAGGGAAAGACACATATGTGAAAAAAGATAAAATGATTAATCTATTCACAATGATAAGTTTGCATACCCAACTTTTAATTGGATTAATTCTATATTTTATTTCACCAAAAGTTCAATTTTCAAAAGGTTGGATGGCAGATGCTGGTTTAAGATTTCATGGAATGGAGCATTTAGTAGGGATGATTTTAGCAATTGTTATAATCACAATTGGGCGCAAGAAGGCTGAAAAAGCTGCGACCAATGATTTGAAGCATTCAAAAATAATTACTTGGTACACACTTGGTTTGATATTAATTCTTGCATTTATTCCTTGGCCTTTTAGAGAAGTATTGGGTGGAGCATGGTTTTAAAAATCTGTTTTTCTAGTTTACTTCTAGTTTCTTGTTTTTCATGTAGTTCAAATGGAACTATAGAAAAAACGAATGAAAAAGGAGTTAAAATTCAGCCAACAGCGCAAGATTTATATATTGAACATTGCTCGATTTGTCATGGAAGTGATGGGAAATTAGGTGCGGCTGGAGCGAAGGACTTAACTCAATCAAAACTTTCTACTGTTGAAGTTCAAAAGCGCATTGAGAAAGGTAAAAATGGTATGCCACCTATGAAAGAATTATTAGGATCTAAAAAGAACATTACGGCAATGACGGAATATGTTCTTCGAATGAGATAACGTTATGCAAGAAGGACATGTAACCGTTGATGCGGTTGAAGAAAATTGTATTTTAGTTGGAGTAATTACACCTTCTTTAAAGGAAGAAACTGCACTTGAATATTTGGATGAACTTGAGTTTTTGGCTGAAACAGCAGGAGCAACAACAATAAAGAAATTCTTGCAAAAATTACCGATGATCCATCCAAGAACATTTGTTGGAACTGGTAAATTGCAAGAAATCAAAGAATTCATAAAAGAAAATAATATAGAATTGGTCATTTTTGATGACGAACTTTCACCATCTCAACTTAGAAATATTGAACGTGAATTGGAATGTAAAATTCTTG
Source organism: Crocinitomicaceae bacterium (assembly GCA_044377625.1). GTDB lineage: Bacteria > Bacteroidota > Bacteroidia > Flavobacteriales_D > Crocinitomicaceae > M0103. The sequence continues at coordinate 3,893 of JBILYS010000105.1, read as the reverse complement.
ATCGCAATATTTTAATCTTGGATATTTTTGCGAGTCGTGCACGTTCCTCTCATGCTAAAACACAAGTTGAATTGGCACAGTTGCAATATATGTTGCCACGACTTACACGTTTGTGGACACACTTAGAACGTCAAAAAGGTGGAATTGGATTAAGAGGCCCTGGTGAATCACAAATTGAATCAGATCGTCGAATCATACAAACAAGGATCTCTTTAATGAAAGAGAAATTGAAGGAAATTGACAAACAAATGTCGATTCAACGCGGTAATCGTGGACAATTGGTTCGAGTAGCACTCGTTGGATATACCAATGTTGGAAAAAGTACGATCATGAATCTACTTTCGAAATCTGAAGTTTTTGCCGAGAATAAATTATTCGCAACGTTGGATACAACTGTCCGAAAGGTAGTTATTGAGAATTTGCCATTTCTTTTAACTGATACGGTTGGATTTATTCGCAAGCTACCTCATCAATTGGTTGAATCATTTAAATCTACATTGGACGAAGTTAGAGAGGCTGATTTATTAATTCATATTATTGATATTTCGCATCCTACTTTTGAGGATCAATACAATGTTGTCAATGAAACACTCAATGAACTCGATAAAACAGAAAAACCAGTGATCCTTGTTTTTAATAAAATTGACGCTTATAAACCTGTTGAACAAATAGAAAATGATCCAAATCCTCCTACAGAAGAAAACTATTCTTTAGAAGAATTAAAAAAATCTTGGATGGCAAAAATGAACAATACAAATTGTGTTTTTATTTCTGCGCAAGACAAAGAAAATATTGAAGAATTGAAAACTGTAATTTACGAAGAAGTAAAAAGAGTGTTTAAAATTAGATACCCTTACAACAACTTCTTGTACTAGAATTTATTCCATAAAAAAGCCTCGATTAATTTTTAATCGAGGCTTTTTTATTTACTTTATTTTTATCGAACTAAGTGCAAGAATCCATGTCCTTCCAAATATTGTTCATTGTACCCATTAATTTTATACTTGTAGAAATATACTCCTTCTTCAGCATCGATACCGTTCTTGGTTTTTCCGTTCCAAGCTGGGTTAGTTCCAATAGATTCGTAAATTGTATTGCCCCATCGGTTTAAGATAGTTAACTCAATTGACGTTGAATTTGTAGTTTTTAAGAAAAACAATTCATTCGTTCCGTCACCGCCTGGCGTAAATACATTTGGTGCTTCTACTGTTGGCAACGGATAAAAACAAGAACCATCATCAAAATTAGCCGCTGGATTATAATTTGTCGCTAATGGATCCATACATCCACATGTGAGAATTGTAATAGAAACAAATGCTGTATCAGCACAATTGCCTTGAGAAGCAATTAAACGAACAATTGAACTGCTTGTATATATTTGTGTTTGAGAAGCTGTATTTGGAACATTCAAAGCGTTCCCATTTCCGAAATCCCAAGCATAATTTAACGCATTTTGACTATTGTTTGTAAAGTTTACAGTTAATGGATCACAACCCGCAGTTGGAGAAGCTGTAAATTGAGCAATCGGTGGATTTAATATTGTAACAAAAATACTGTCATGTACTTCACAAACATTGTCAAAAACATTGAAATAATACCATCCTGAAGATAAATTTTGCCAAACAGAAGCATCAATAAAAGCTGGATTTCCTGCACCTGGTCCAGTCCATTGATATGAAAGGATACCTGTTTGACCTGAAACCATTCCTGAAACAAAACCAACAGGTTCGCACGTTGCAGGCCCCATGATCATTGTGTCAACAACAAGTGTTTGGTTTAAAGTAATTGTTACCGTGTCAACATTAGAGTAACCACAAGAATTTGTTGCTGTTACATAATAATCTACTGTTCCTGACATTGCACCCATTATAGTCGGGAAATATGCGGCGGGTCCAGTTTGACCCCCTGTCCACGCATACGTGTATGGAGGAAATAAACCTAAAGCCGAAGCGGAAACTAAAATTGAATCATTTTGACATTGGGCTATTGGATCAGTTTCAGTAATATCTATTGGAATAGAATCCAAAATATACAGTGTTCCTGTAGATATTATTGTATCACCACATGTTGATATTGTCATAGCTGTAATCGTAATGTATTCATTATTATCATTCATCATCCCATCAAATGTTGGGGTAATGTTTAATACAATTGTATCTTCTCCAGGCAAGAAAGTAATTGGATTTATTAAATTATTGTAATCTACACCCATTGTTGCAGTTCCACCAATAGTATAATTAATTATTAACGTATCTCCCAATTGTGTTTGAGGTCTAATAAACATTAAATTAGCATCTGAACAACCTTCATAAACATTTGTGTCACCTGACACTGTTGCTACCGCAATTTCCACAGCTTCTGAACTAAAAGAATTTGCTTGTAAGAATACACCTGAATCATAAGCTTGGTCACCAACATTACTAATAGCTAATTTAATATGATAGGTTGCTCCACAGATTAACTTTGCACTAGAAGTAAGTATCACAGTTGTTCCATCATATTGAATTGCCGTTCCGTAAGCTGCACCGCCTAAATTATTTACATAATAAGCAGGATTTTGTGCTGCACCCGGTCCAACATTATTAATAGTAACAGGAGTAGTTGTTCCTGGAATCAAAGCCAAATTGGTTGCGTTATATGCTGGTCCAATCGGATTTGGTCCCCACAAAAAGAATCCAAATGCATCATTAAAAGTTGAAGGCGAAAACTCTGGATATTCATCCGAACCAAACATATAATTAAATGCTATAGTATCACCTGAAGGCACAAAATCAAATTCTAAAACTATTCCATTTGTTACAGTTCCAGCTGCAATAGCATTTAATTGCACATCCGAACTTACATTTGGCGTTGCTGGAGAATTATTTGTAAAACTGCCAGAACTATTTGGTCCAATTGCAGCAATACCATTTCCAGTTGTTAATAATACTCCTGATCCTATTGGAAAAGAACTAGCACCCGCAGTAAAAAAAGTTGCGTTTCCTTGCGGAATACTTGCATTTGCAGCACTTCCGTTTACCGTCACATTTGTTGCAGTCACACCAAAGCCTAATAAGACATTTTGCACAAGTTGGTTAGGAGTCATTGTGGTTGTTACTCCTATTTGAGCAGTTAATGACATCGAAAAAAATGTTAAAACAACTGCGGCAATTATATTTTTCTTCATGATTTATTTTTTGAATTACCTTTTAGACTAGGTAATCTTGTTTTAGGTTGCACGAAATTCGATAAAAAATATTTTACAACCTATTTATACAGGAAATTTTACGAATTTTGAAAAGAAAATTAACACATTTAATATGAATGCAACACAAAATTATATCCAAGAAAATAAAGATCGATTTCTAACTGAACTAGTTGATTTACTTAAAATACCATCTGTTTCAGCAGACGCTTCTTATGCTGAATATGTGCATAAAACTGCAGAATCTGTTGCAGATCATTTAAAAGTGATTGGATTGGATAATGTAGAAATTTGCAAAACAGCAGGTTACTCAGTTGTTTATGCAGAAAAAATTATTGATGCAACTCTCCCTACAGTTTTGGTTTATGGGCATTATGATGTTCAGCCTGCAGATCCAATTGATTTATGGACTAGCCCTCCGTTTGAACCAGTAATTAAAACAACTGCTATTCATCCTGAAGGTGCAATTTTTGCAAGAGGCGCATGTGACGACAAAGGTCAAATGTTCATGCATGTTAAAGCCATTGAAGCAATGATAAAATCAGATGAATTGACGTGCAATGTTAAATTCATGATTGAAGGTGAAGAGGAAATTGGCAGTACAAATCTTGCAATTTTTGTAGCGAATAATGTTGAGAAATTAAAAGCAGATATCATTCTTATTTCTGATACGGGAATGATTGCAAATGATGTTCCTGCAATTACAACT
>JBILYS010000104.1:0-6209 GCA_044377625.1 Crocinitomicaceae bacterium | reverse complement strand
AAGTATTTAGAGTATGATTCCAGATCTTTTGCAATTTGCAAGCAGAGTTCACGCGTTGGGCAAATTATTAAACCTTGCGGTGTTTTTGCGTGATTTTCAATGTTGTTCACTAATGGTAGACCAAACGCTGCGGTCTTACCTGTTCCTGTTTGAGCTAATCCAACGAAATCGCTATCCTTTCCTAATAGGTGTGGAATTGCTTGTTCTTGGATGGGAGTCGGTGCTTCAAACCCCAGTTCTTTTATCGACTTCAGCACCTCACTCTTTAACCCGAGTTCCTCAAATGTCATTATATATTTTTAAAATTGGGTGCAAAGGTACGTATAAAAAGAGGAAAGGCGAAATTTATTTTTTATTGAAGACTAATCAAGTAATTGGCTAGACGAAACTCACAATTAAACGGATTGCCGTATTTTTTTTCTTTAAAAAACAACTTGAAAAATCAGGATTGACTCCTTTTAAATAACTGAATTTAAATAACTTAATCTTTTACGTTTTTATCGTCATTTTCGATTTTCGGTTCAGACTCACTAGGTGCTTCAACTTCTAAAACAGGCGTCAATGGAATTTGACTGTTTCGATTAGGTTTAAATTCGATTGCATTATCCAAATCAGATACATATTGATCTAAAGGTTGTTGAATATCATTCTTTGTTTCAGCAATTAAACCAGTTAGATTCAAATCTTTTTTGATGTCTAAACCTGATTTTTTTATTTCATGCTGCAAATCACTGGACGCTTCTTTAATTTGACGAATTGTTTTACCCATTGTTCGAGCGATTCCAGGGATACTTTTCGACCCAAAGAACATTAGAATGAAAACTAAAATCACAAGTACTTCTGAACCCGCAATGTCATTTAAAAATAACAGCATTTATTTCTTTGTTTAAGATTACAAAAGTAAGTATAAAAAAAGTGTTCCGAGAAACACCTTTTTTAATTTATTTAATTGTTTGTAGATTTTGAACCATTTTTAAAATAACCTTTCTTGGTAAGAGTGGTATAATCCAATTAATTGCAAATTTCAATGAGATCCCAGTAATAGCAATTAACTTCCCTTTTTCCATTGCATTATAACCTTTTCGCGCTGTTGATTCAGCTGAGACGGCAGACTTGAATAAACCACTTCCTTCCATTCCTGCTGCTTTTTCAAATTCTGTTTGAACAGGTCCTGGACAAAGCGCTGTCAAAGTCACACCATCATTACAAACTTCTTGAGCAACTCCTTGAGTAAAAGAAACAACAAATGCTTTTGTCGCAAAATAAACAGTTTGCATTGGTCCAGGCATGAAGCCAGCTGTGCTTGCGGTGTTCAATATTTTCCCTGATTTTCTTTGAACCATTTCAGGCAAAAACAAATGAGTTAATTCCGTTAATGCTATTATATTGAGTTGAATCATTTCGCGTTCTTTTTTCAAATCACGCTCATGAAACTTGCCATAACCACCTAAACCAGCATTATTGAATAAATAATCAACCTGAATATTTTTTTCTTTGACAAGTTGAAATAAAGAATCTGCTGCATTTTCTTTCATCAAATCCATTGGAATAACTTCTACGTTAATTTTGAAGGAAGCTTCTAGTTCAGTTTTCAATTTCATTAATTCGTCAACTCGTCGAGCGACAAGAATTAAATCTCGTCCTTTTGAGGCATGAATTTTTGCTAATTCCATTCCTATTCCACTTGATGCTCCAGTAATTAATCCTACATTTTTCATTGTTCTTATTTTTGATGTTTTTGTTGTTGTTTATTTTTTAATTGCATCCCATGCTATTTCGAATAGCTTATTTTTAAATTCCACATCATTTTGAAATGTTGGATTGTGCTTTAGAAATTTCACATTCGTTTCTACCAAGCATGACATGGTTTGGAACAACAGCAAAGAATCAACATCTTTAAAAATATTTTGGTACCGACCTTGCTCTGCCAATTCGATACTCATTTGAACATATTTATGTTTTTTCTCAATCTCAATTGTAAAATAGGGTGAATTTTCAAATTGTAACATAAATTCAAAATCTTCAGAATTTTCTAGATTCCACTCAACAGCTGCTAGCCAAAGTGTATAAATACTTTCTTTCAATGTGGCTTCTTTATAAATCTGACTCACCGAATAATTAAAAATTCGATCTTTTATATCATAATACATGGCATGAATTAGATCTGCTTTTGTTGGGAAATAATGAAACAAAATCCCATTACTAACTCCAGCTTCTTTAGCGATTTTAGCTGTTGGAGTCGCATAAAATCCATTTTCAGAAAAAAGCTTTTTTGCCGTGTTTATTAATTTGGTTCGCTTATCTAACATTCCTTTTTTTTTGTCAAATATAACAGAAATATTTAAATCGACTGATTAGTCGGTCTAAATAATTTTCAAAAAAAAACATCTACCAAAAGCTTTGCAATTGAGACACGATGTAATAATTCATCGAAATTGTAAAGAAGATATGACCTATTCTATTTCGAAACTTTAGAATTCAAGAAAGATGCATTTAATAGCCTGCTTTTTCTTTGGGATAAGCATTTAGAATCGCTGTTGCTTTCGCTAATAACAAACCATTCTGATTAACAACTTTAGCCTCCATAAAAATCAATCTTTGACCTAATTTCACTAATTCAGAGGTTGCGATAAGCTGATCATTTAACAACGCTGGGGCTAAATAGGTTGTAGACAATTCTACTGTTGAAACAACTTTTCCAAGCTCACAAACTGCTGACAACGCTCCAACACCAATTGTAGCATCCAATAACGAAGCAACAACTCCACCATGAACAGCAACGGGTGTCGCCAAGTGAGATTTATTTATACTTAATGAATAGGACACTATTCCTGGGGATAAAATAGTAAAATTCATACCCAACAACCTACCAAAATTATTTTGCGAGGTGTAATCAATAATCAATGGATGCTTGTTCAAATCAGACATTTCCATTCGGCTTTATATGTACATCCATTTGTGGGTAAGGAAAGTGTAATCCAGCTTTTTCGAATTCATTGTAAACTCTTTCATTCAGATCATAAAAAACAAAATTCAAATCATCTGTCTGAACCCAAACTTGAACAGTAATATTTACAGATGAATTCGCTAACAATTGAATTCCGATAAATGATTCAGGTTCAGATAATATTCTAGTATCTTCTTCAATAAATTGTTGAAGTATTTTTTTTGCTTTTTCGAACTCATCTCCATAAGCGATACTAAATAGCCAATCAACTCTTCTAGTATCCGCTTTAGTGAAATTTATAATATTCCCATTTGCAACAGGTCCATTTGGTAATATGATTACTTTATTATCAGTTGTATATAAATAAGTGTTAAAGATTTGAATTTCTTTTACAATACCCTTTTCACCTTGAGTAAAGATTATATCACCAACCCTAAAAGGCTTCAAAACCAGTATCATAATTCCTCCGGCAAAATTTGAAAGTGTTCCAGAAAAGGCCATACCAATTGCTAAACCCGCTGCTCCTAATAATGCGACAAAAGAGGTCATCTCTATGCCTAATTGACTAATTGCAGTAACAACAACTAAAATCTTGATAACCATAGTTATAAAGCTTGTTGCAAACGTTACTAACCCTTCATCAGTATTGCTTTTTCTTAATATTTTTCTTAATGCTTTTGAGATAACTTTTGCCAACCAAAAACCTACTATTAGGATTACGATGCACATCAATAAATTCGTTCCAATTTTTACTAGAAACTGATTCACATCCGTATACTTAATACCAAAAACCTCTTCAAGCCACGCCATTTTTTATCTTTTTTAAGCACAAAATTAATCCTTCTTGAGTAATCCGATCATAAAATTCATTTAAATGCAAACAAAGAAGTTATTTTTGTACTATGTTTTTTATTTTATCAAAAGCGTTACTATTCTTATTATCTCCTTTTACTTGGGTGGTTATTGCCGTTGCTGGCGCATTTTTATGGAAAAAAGAAAAAGGCAGAAAACGGTTTAAATGGACAGCTTTAATTCTTTTTTTGTTTTTCACTAACACTGTTATATTTTCTGAATTTTGTAGGTTATGGGAGGTGCCAGGAAAAAAAATAGCAGATGTCAAAAAGGCTGAAGTTGGCATTGTTTTAACTGGGATGGCAGAATACAATACGGATTTGAATGTCATCAGTATTCGAAGAGGAGGCGATAGAATTTGGCAAGCGATAACACTCTATCACAAAGGGAAAATAAAAAAAATACTCATCAGTGGAGATAGTGGATATATAACAGACCGAGGATTGCATGAAGCAAAACAGATGAAGGAAGTTTTAATTGGCTGGGGAATTCCTGAAAAAGATATTATTACCGAAGATATCTCTCGTAACACACATGAAAACGCAGTAGAAACAAAGAAATTATTAAATAGATCATACCCACATTTATCCAAATTCATTTTGATAACTTCTGGAATTCATATGACGCGATCAAAGGGTTGTTTTGATAAAATTGGACTGAAATGCGATACGTATTCTACTGATTTATATACTGGACCAAATAGAAACTATTTTTGGGATCAATATTTCATTCCTTCCGTTAGTAATTTTGAAAACTGGAACCACTTGATGAAAGAATTTATTGGTTATCAAACGTATGATTTGATAGGTTATATTTAATGTTTTTCTTTCTAAATTTGGAATTATTTTTCTAAATTTAAAACAAAAAAACAATGACATTAAGTCCCGATGAAGCTGTAAAATGCATTAAATCCAATGATTCAGTCTTCATTCATTCTGCCGCTGCGACACCATTAAAACTTGTTGAAGCACTTTCAAAAAGACATACCGAATTAAAAAACGTAAGTATTTATTCTATACATACGGAAGGTGATGCTCCTTATGCTGCAAAAGAAATGGCAGAATCGTTCGTTGTTAAACCATTTTTCGTTGGACAAAATACGCGTGAAAATATTCAAGCTGGTAGAGGAAGTTATATCCCTGTTTTTCTAAGTGAAGTACCCTCTTTATTTCGGTCTGGTGGCATTCAATTAGATGTTGCTATAATATCTGTTTCAACGCCTGACATACACGGTTATTGTTCACTTGGAAGTTCAGTAGATATTTCATTGGCTGCAGTTCAATCAGCAAAAATAATCATCGCACAAATAAATAAATTTGTTCCTAGAACTCATGGCGATGGATTCATCCATATTTCAAAAATTCATTATAAAACAGAAGACAATGTTCTACTTCCGGAAATTATTTGTCATCCATTAACCGATAATGAATTATTAATAGGTAAAAATATTTCTGAATTAGTTGAAGATGGAGCAACTTTACAAATGGGCATTGGGGCAATCCCAAACGCAGTTTTATCTTGTTTAGGTGGTCATAGAGATTTGGGAATTCATTCAGAAATGTTTTCCGATGGAATTTTACCTCTTATTAAATCTGGTGTTATAAATGGTTCTCAAAAAACAAAATATAGAAATTTTATTGTAGGTTCTTTTGCTATTGGCACTAAAGCGTTATATGATTTTATTGATGACAATCCAATGGTGAAAATGCTTGATTTCGCATATGTCAATAGCGTTGAAATCATACGAAAAAACCCAAAAGTAACGGCAATTAACAGCGCAATTGAAATTGATTTAAGTGGTCAAGTATGTGCGGATTCAATTGGAACGAAAATATTTTCAGGCGTTGGAGGTCAAATGGATTTTATTCGTGGAGCATCATTATCTGAAGGGGGAAAACCAATTATTGCATTTTGTTCTTTAACGAATAAAGGTGAATCAAAAATTGTCCCGACATTGAGAAATGGAGCTGGTGTGGTTACAACTAGGGCTCATGTTCATTGGGTTGTAACGGAATATGGTGCTGTCAATTTATTCGGAAAAACAATTCAAGAGAGGGCTAAATTATTAATAAGTATAGCACATCCAATTCACAGAGAATGGCTGACAAAATCTTTTTTAAATTACTAAATACACAATGAGTAAAGCACTAATTTTCTTGGTTATTTTTCTCTTTTCGGCCTCATTTACTGAAGCTCAAACGATTGATTCTAAATTGAAAATTATTTTACAAAAAAAAGATTCTAAAAAGAAAGTTGCTGAATTAAATACAGAATCAGAATTGTTATGGAATAAGGGTGAATACGACTTATCAAAATCATATGTAATCGAAGAAATTAAACCCTCGAAGCAACCTATTGGACAATTTGAACATTCTGTTCCTTTCGAAACTACTTCACGTCAATTAGAAAA
>JBILYS010000103.1:0-6299 GCA_044377625.1 Crocinitomicaceae bacterium | reverse complement strand
ATCACTACCGATATATTTTTCAGGAGAGTTTTTGTCTCTTAATGAAATTTGAGCTTTGAAATTCTCAAACGATAATGTTTTGAAAATATAAAGAACCAAATCAATTACTTTCTTGAATTCATCTTTTACTTGCTCTTGCATACAGAAAATGTGTGCATCATCTTGTGTAAAACCGCGAACTCTGGTCAATCCATGTAATTCACCTGATTGCTCATAGCGATAGACTGTTCCAAATTCTGCAAAACGAACTGGAAGATCTTTATACGAACGAGGTTTTGATTTGAAAATCTCACAGTGATGAGGGCAATTCATCGGTTTCAATAAAAACTCCTCATTTTCATCTGGCGTTTTAATTGGTTGAAATGAATCGGCACCATATTTCGCAAAATGTCCTGATGTTACGTATAATTCCTTACTACCAATATGTGGAGTAATAACTTGGTCGTAACCAGCTTTACGTTGTGCTTTTTTTAGGAAATTTTCTAAACGTTCACGCAATGCAGCACCTTTAGGTAGCCACAATGGTAATCCTTGCCCAACTTTTTGAGAGAAAGTAAATAACTCTAATTCTTTTCCTAATTTTCTATGATCACGGCGTTTTGCTTCTTCAACTTTTTCTAAATATTCAGTAAGTTCAGCTTGTTTAGGGAACGTTATTCCATAAATACGCGTTAATTGTTTGTTCTTTTCGTCGCCTCTCCAATAAGCACCAGCGATAGATGTTAATTTAACAGCTTTAAAACCTCCTGTATCTGGAATGTGCGGTCCACGACATAAATCTGTGAAATTTCCTTGAGTATAAAAAGTCAACGTTCCATCCTCTAAACCGTCAATTAATTCAAGTTTATATGGATCTTGTTTTTCAGTGAAATATGCAATTGCATCAGCTTTAGAAATCTCTTTACGAATAAAGGCATTTTTCTCTTTCGCAATTTCCTTCATTTTATTTTCAATCTTCTCTAAATCCTTTTCAGCAATAGAATATTCCATGAAATCTATATCGTAATAGAATCCATTTGTGATTGGCGGTCCAATAGCTAATTTAACGCCAGGATAGAAAAACTCAATTGCTTCAGCCATGATGTGCGCAGAAGAATGCCACATGGTAGATTTTCCTTCAGCATCATTCCAGGTCAATAATTGTAAGGTGCAATCCGCATTTAGCGGGCGGTTAGCGTCAATTACTTGACCGTCAACTTTGGCAGCAAGTACATTTCTAGCAAGACCTTCTGAAATACTTTTAGCTACATCAAGTGCACTAATACCATTTTCAAATTGCTTTACTGTTCCATCTGGAAGTGTTACATTCATCATTCTTTTGTAAAAATTTGCAAACAAAGATAGTTATTCGATTGAATTTATTGTTGCGTTTTGCTGAGAAACAAGGGGAATAAAGTTCTATTTTTTTGTTTGAAAAAAAATCGTTCATTTGTAATGCCTAAGAAAACTAAAAACTACTATGTCTTTTCAATTTTTCAAACAGCCATTTTTATTGCTAACAATTTGCTTATGTGCGGGCATTTTGCTTGGTTTTGAATTGGTTCAATGGCAAGAAATCTTTACGTTTGGAACTCTTTTTATTCTTATCACCACACTTTTTTGTTATTGGATGAAATGGTTGAATAATGGAATCGTATTGAGTTTATCTAGTTTATTATTTGTGTTAATTGGAGCACTTTTGATTCAGAGTAGAGGAGGAGCTTGGGAAAAGAAACACATGGATACGTTCTATCAGAAAGGGGATTTGTTGTTGGTGAAAATGAGAGAAGTTGGACATTCTGATAGGGAATGGAAAAAAATGACTGGTGATATTGAATATGTTTATGGTGAAAATTCAAAATTTGATGTAAAAGTACCGGTCGTTTTGTTCGTAAAATCAGGGAATTATGGATGTGAGACAGGAGATATAATTCTCATTTCCTCAGAACTGAATAAAATAAAAAACAATGGTAATCTAGGTGAATTTGATGCTGAAAATTATTGGAGTAAGAAAGGCTTTAATCACATGGTATTCGTTGGGGAAGACGAATATAAAATCATTCAACATGAAGAATTGCCATGGTATAGTCAACAAACAACTAATTTAAGGAATTATCTAAAAGCTTCTTTAGAAGAAAACTTGAAAGGCAAAGAATTGGCAATTGCGCTCGCTTTAATATTGGGGGATAAATCTCTTTTAGATTCAGAGATAACAACAAGTTTTACGAATACTGGGGCAATGCATGTTCTCGCAGTCTCAGGATTGCATATTGGGATAATTATGCAAATTCTAATGGTTGTTTTTAGTCAGTTTTCAAAAGTATTGAGTAGGAAAAAAGCAGTTATTATTGTCGTCATAATCATGTGGATTTATGCTGTTGTCACTGGATTGTCGCCTTCAGTTTTAAGAGCAGTGTTTATGTTTTCGGTTTTAGCACTTTCACAATTAACTGGAAAAAATCATAATTCAATTAATTCTTTATTTTTTACTGCATTTGTATTAATGTTATTTGATCCTTATACACTTTACGATATTGGATTTCAATTATCATTTTTAGCAATGCTTGGAATCTTTTTATTGTATAGACCGATTGAACAATTGATTTATTTGAAGAATAAGTGGTTGATGAAAATTTGGCAAGGAACAGCCATTGGTTTTGCAGCGCAATTGATGACGACTCCATTATCGTTGTATTATTTCCATCAGTTTCCAAATTACTTTGTGTTAACCAATATTGGATTGATGGCCTCATCAGGTCTTATTTTGGGATTTGGAATCGTTTTGTTTACAATTAGTTGGTGGACAACAATTGCAGGGTTTGCGGGATTAATTTTGACCTTTATCATTTTTGTTTCTTTAGCTTTTATTGAATGGGTGGAAGATTTACCTGGAGCTGTAGCGTATGGATTTGAAGTTTCACTTGTTGTCGTATTTGCCTTAGGGATGTTGATTTTATTTCTATTCTTATGGGCTCAAAAAAGAAGTCATGTAATTCTTGCATTCACTGGAGGCTTAATGCTGTTGATTTCAATTATTATGCAGCGGTATCAGAACATGAATGTAAATGAGCTATGTGTTTTTAATGCACGACAAGTTATAATTACTGTTCGCAAAGACAATCAATTATTTTGCTTTTACAAAGCCAAACCAGACGAGGAAGAAAAAGTGAAATTTGCTGTTCAAGGGTATTTGAAATTGCACCCTTCCGAAATTCATTATTACTCATTGAACAAGAAAAATTGGAAATTAACTTCATCCAAAACCTCAATTTCAGTTCAAAAAGAAAAGGGTAGTATTGAAATGGATGTTAATGGGAGAAAATATTCTGTTTTACTTTCAGATTATTCGGATGTGATAAATCCGAGCTCAATTAAAATTGGAATGCCTTGGATGGAAGCAGTTGTAGATCATTCCTTGAAAAACGGTGCTTATATTCAATCGATTTAACTCGGATTCGCGAACCATATTGAATATTCTTATAATTTCTCAGTTCTTTTTTATAAATATGCGATAATATCGAGTACATAAATAGTGCAAAATTGCAACTTCGCAATATTACGTAGAAAGTCCATTTTCAATAGGATTCAGAGGGACATGCAAAAGTATTTGGTTAAAAATAGAACTTGTAAAAAATACACTTAGCTCGAAAAATTAGCTCAAAAAAAAATCCATTCATCAGTGATAAATGGATTTTAAGAAGTATATTTTTTTTATCTGTTCAACATAACTGGCATAACCAACATCAGAACATCTTCATCTTTATTGTCATTGACAGCAGGCATTAATAAACCAGCTCTTGAAGGTTCACTCATTTCTAGTCGAACTTCTGTTGTATCAAGGTTATTAAGCATTTCCATTAAGAAACGTGAATTGAAACCAATTTCCATGTCATCACCATCGTAATTACATGTCAATCGCTCATTTGATTCGTTGTTGAAATCTAAATCTTCAGCCGAAAGTGATAACTCAGATCCTGCTAATTTCAATTTAATTTGATGTGTTGTTTTATTTGCAAAAATTGAAACACGTTTGATAGAACTCAAAAATTGAGCACGGTCAATTGTTAAAACGTTTGGATTCTCTTTTGGAATAACAGCCTCATAATTTGGATATTTCCCATCAATCAAACGACATACTAAAACGATATCTTTAAAAGAGAAAATCGCATTTGATTCATTGTATTCCAATTCAACATCTTCATCACCATGCAAATTTGATTTCAATAAATTCAATGGTTTTTTTGGAAGAATAAATGATGAACTTCCTGTTGCTTTAGAATCAGTTCTCCTATAACGAACCAATTTATGTGCGTCAGTTGCAACAAAAGTTATGTCTTGTGGACTAAACTGACAAAAAACACCACTCATTACAGGTCGTAAATCATCATTTCCCGTTGCGAATAATGTTTTATTAATTGCCTTTGAAATTAATTCACCTGCAACATTTATTTTACTGCTTTTTTCAATTGTTGGAACTCTAGGGAAATCATCCCCATTATAACCAACCATCTTAGACTTACCGTTGTCGTATGCAATCTCAACTGAATAGTTTGTTTTGTCTACCAAAAAAGTACACGGTTGATCCGGTAAGTTTTTTAAAACATCCAAAAGTAATTTTGCTGGAATGGCAATTTTTCCTTCCTCATTTGCTTCAACAGGAAACGAAGTTCTCATCGTTGTTTCTAAGTCAGATGCTGACACAGTTAATTGATTACCAACAATTTCAAACAGAAAATTATCTAAAATCGGTAAAGAGTTACTTGTACTTAAAACCCCAGAAATGTTCTGTAAATGCTTCAGTAAAGTGGTACTTGAAATAATGAAATTCATTGCAAATTAATTTGTATCAAAACTATTAAAGCCAAGGCATAGATGGACACATTATAAGCACTTTTTTTTACTTTTTTATTAACAATTGAACTTCGAAATTTTTAAACGCCTTAGTTTTTAATAATTTTTCTTATTTCAGTATTCTTTTCATAAGTATAAACCACAAAATATACACCTGAGACTAAACTTGAAAGATTCAAATTTGCTGCTGTTTGTTCCGTAAAATGAGAGAATACTTCCTTACCACTTAAATCAACTAATTTAATTGTTTGATTGGCGTCTAATTCGTTCAAAGTCAATTTATCAATTACTGGATTGGGATATAAATTTCCTGAATGTGCATTATCTAGTTCATTAATTCCAACAGGTGGAGCTTGAACAATAAATTGGCCCATCATTCCACCATCTTCATGTGTTAACATGTGACAGTGATACATGTAAGGAACTGTGTCATTATAAAAATCTTCGAATTTGGCAATGAATCTAACAATTCCGCCACCTGCAGGAACTAATATCACATCTTTACGACCTTGTTGATTCAAAGGAGGAGCAATTCCATTTATGTCTAAAATATAAAATTGTACATCATGAATATGGAAAGGGTGAGAAATAGGTGTGTTATTCGTTAAAGTCCAAATTTCGGTATTGTTATACGGAACATATTGATTAATCATCATCATGTCAAACATTGTCATGTCTATCATAAATGGCCCATTTATAGCAGTTGGACCCATATTTTGAGGTGAAAAAGTCAATGCGCGTGTAATATTTGAATTTGCAGCTAACCAAGGTGTATGCGTTACTAAAGTTGTTGGAATTGCAGTTATTGCATTTGCCGTAGCTGCAATTACATTAAAATCAATCAATTGAAAATTTGCACCATTCATTGGATTTAAGGTGTAATTTGGAATTACTTGTCCAGCTCCCATTCCAGGCTGTGTAGCGCCGTAAATTGCAGATGGAAGTTCTGATCCATAGCTTACAAGTTGAACGGATTGACCTAATAATCCTGAAAAATTGATTAATAACTCAGCGCGTTCTCCCGGTGCTAAGCGTAATCTTGTCATTGAAACTGGTGAAGTTAATAAACCGCCGTCCGATGCTATTTGGTAAAAAGTTTGATTATTAGATAAACCAATATTGTAAACACGCTCACTTGAACCATTTAAAACTCTGAATCGAACAACTTGTTCCGGAACGTCAACAAATGGATCAATTGTACCATTAATCATTAATGATGTGTCAAGTGCTGTCTCTAATGTAATAATTTGATTTGAAGCATCGAATGCTTTAGTTTGAATTACTAGCGGAATATCATCAACTCCATAACTTCTTGGCAATGCCAAAGCTGCTTCAATATTGTCACGAACGATGATCATCCCTGCAATTCCTTTTTGAACCTGCTCATGTGTATGTGAATGTAAATGTGGGTGATACCAGTATGTCCCAGCCCAATCCAAAACAGGAATTACCGGACTCCAAGTTGCGCC
>JBILYS010000102.1:0-6315 GCA_044377625.1 Crocinitomicaceae bacterium | reverse complement strand
ATTTGAAAAAATAGGACCTTTTTTAAAATAGAACGTTGAATCCTTCATGTTGTAAACGCTTGTCCCAAGAACATCAGAAGGCATCATATCCGGCGTGAATTGAATTCTTGAGAAGTCAACATCCAGGGCTTTCGACATCACTTTTGAAGACAAGGTTTTCGCAACTCCTGGAACACCTTCTAACAATAGGTGACCATTTGTGAAAATTCCTGCAATCATCAATTCAACCATGTTATGTTGACCAATTACAAAGCGCGAAAGTTCAAGTCGCACATCATTTACTTTTGATGCTACCCAAACTAAATCCGGGTTTTGGCGCTCAAAATCGTATGAATTCACGACAGGTTTTTCTTCTGTTTTTGGTAATTCATTTACAGCATCATTTGCCGCAGATTCACTTGGCATGTATTTGGAAAAATCATTTTCCTCTTGCCCTTCTGTGTTATTTATTTCATCATTCATCCTACTTCTAATTGATGGTGTTTAGCAATAAATTTATCGAGCTGCGTTCTATCAAAGCTACTCAATTCTATGTTTGTAATTGTAATTTTTCTATTCTCAGAGAATTGCAATTGAATCCCATTCTTTAAACGGGTAATATGCAATAAATCATTAATTAAGAGTTCCTTTTTCTTTCCAAAAACCGGGAAATAAGTAATGGAATCTTTTCCAATGTTGAGCATTGAGATAGTGAGTCTCCTGATACCTAATACTAAGAATAAAGAGCCCAATGGCCATAATACAATGCCTATTCCAATGGCAAAGACTAAATAATAAAACCCTAATAAAACAATAAATATTCCGCTTAAAACAAACAGATAGGAAAGCCACAAATTACGCTGAATAGTAAACGATTGGTTTTCAATTCGTTCCAACATTTTAAAAGAAATCATTCCTGTTTTCAGATAAAATGCGCGTTGTTTTTTAGCTACTTCAACAATGTAGTGATCGTTAATTATTGATTTTGCAGTTGGCTCAAATAAATTTAATAAATCTCTAACTTCTGACTCAGACAAGGTTGATTTTTCGGCTAAAATGCGAATTTCTCTTTCTCTGTCTTCCTCTCTGCGTGAAATATCGACGAAGAAATGCTTGTTTACAGCATCATAAAAATTCTTTCGTTGCACTTGAAGAATCCCTAGTGGGTGCTGTTTTGCCAAATAGATAGATGTGATTGTTTCAGCAAACGCCAAAGACATGTTTTTCTTTTTTGGAAGGTACGGAACAATTGGTTGCATTCTTTTTGCCCGGAAAAGCATGAATAAGATTAAACCTAGGAACGTTAATCCCAGTGCTACCATGAACGCTGGACTTTTAAGAATAAACTTTAAATAACTGCTATCGGCCCGTTCAGCATCACCTTCTGCATTGTCCATTGCAGAATCGTCCAAAATCTCTTCATCCAACAGCCTCCCTAATTCTAATAAATAAACAGCCTTTTCTTTTGACAAATTGTTGAGCACAAAAGAAGTATAGCGATAACCTTCCGTTCGTTTTAGTTGATAATTAAAAAATACTTCTGGATTTGTATGAAGAAGAATAGATCCTTTTCCCAATTTTATGCGAATAAAATTACTCATCTCCATAAAAGAAGACAATGATTGATAATTTGAATCTATCGGTTGAATTGCTGAAAATGCTTTCCACTCATGCGCCAATGTATCATTTTGATAGATGTAATACATTGGAAATTTATTGCGTTGAATAAAAATATTAACGCTATCGGCATGATCATAACTTATTTCATACGATTTGAAAAACCGTTGAATCAAATTTTCAGTTAAATCGTTGTAACTGATAAACAAATCACTTCCTTCTTTAACACGGTTCAAAATTGTATCTATTTCGCGATTTTGAAGACCAAACCTATTTCCAACAAACAGCATGGTTACATTCTTCTTTTTGCTTAAAATTGAGTCCAATTGAATCCAATCAGTAATTGGTTGAATTATTTTACCTGAATCAACATGAGCGCGCAAAAGTTGATCAAAAAGGAAAAGTCCATATGGATCCTTATCATTCGACTTAAATTGTACGTCCCAGTTTTCAGAAACATATGGATTTCTTTCGTTTTTTGAAGGTAAAGCAGGATTTCCTAAAAACCAAACAATCACCGAGACAAATATCAAGATGAAAACCACTAACCCTATTTTCGTTTGCTTATTCATTCGAAGGGTTGAGTGATTTATAATAATTCAATAAAGTTGGCTGAAGTTGCTCAAAATTTTGTTTGTCAATTTCATATTCACCATACCATACTAAGTCATAGATTCGAACACATTCTCTAAAAATATCAACCTGAGGCTTTCCATTAAGCTCCAATAAATAATGGTGATTTGTTTTGTCTTTTTTCCAGTGAATCCAATTTTTTCGAATCAATTCTTTCAAAATAAAGGTAAAATAGATTCTAATACCTTCTCTAAAATCGCCCCGTTCAATTGCTTCCTCTAACCGCAGTTCAAGTTCTGTTTTGGTAATCACTTCTGGATTCCAATCATTTTGAATGTCTTGTAATACCGTTTTGTTTGAAGGCTGCTTATTCTTTAACCAGAAATAAATGAGAATTATTACTCCTATAATAAGTAGACTAATCAAAAGTATTTTCCAAAAGGAAAATGGGATATTTGGACCATCAATATCTGGTAAATCTGGTCCGTCAATATCTGGTGGGTCAAAGTCTGGTAAAGTTATTGGATCTGGTTTTTGAATTTCAGGATCTGCGCCTAAAGTCCCTCCACTTTTATTAGAATTCTTACCAAATTGCTTTTCTCTATTCTGTTTTAGCTGCTGCGGATTGTATTGAATTCCTTGAGAACTTCCATTGCTCGTAGTTGAATAATTATTTTCCTCCTCCTTTAATGAGGATGGACTTGAGCCATACCAATCTTGAGGACCTTTGTAATTTTTCTTCTTTTTGTATTTGAGGTATTCCTTTTCTTGTTTCCAGACTTTCTTTTTCAGATCCTTTCTATCCGTTTGCGAAAAAGAGGACAGTGCTACTAAAAGGAACGATATGGAAAGAATAATTTTACTCAAAATCAACTGATTTTTCTTGGTATCGATTTCTTTTTCCAAATTTAAGAAACCCTTTTTTCAAACTTGCTGCTTCGGTTTTATCCACTTCTGAAAAATAACTGATTCCGGTCGTTATTGCTATTAGAGGAACTATTCCAAAGAAAAACAATACGTAAAACAATTGTCGAACAACGTTTCCTACAACCATATAATCATCGGTGAATTCTCGACCAATTCTTTTCGTAAAACCAGAAAGCATGTCCAAGAAATCTTTGACCGTAGGTTCTTGCTGATATCCTTCTTGAATGCTAAAAACAAATGCAATTGGCTGTGACATGATCGTCACAAAAGCAACTAAAAGAACAATTACTAATAGCGATTTTCCAAAATAATTCTTGCTGAAAGAAAATCCTTTTTTGAATCGTTGACCAAAAGGAGCATCGTCTAATCCCATTGTTGCTCCAATTAAATAGAAAAAAGGAATAAGCACAAAAAGCCAACACAATAAATACCAAGGAAGACCAAAAACTATGGCAACAAGAAACACATTGCCCAACCAAATTGGAATAAATCTTCTTTTACAATAGTGAAAATAACTTTTCCATGAAAAAACCTCATCCATTGTTTTCATTGTCCAAAATACAGCAGAAAAAATGATTGTAACGATAAAAGTCCACCCAATACAAACTAAAATATCTTGTGTTGAATGGAAATCATATCCAATCATGATTGATAATTGAGAAGCCCAATCGTACCAGTATTCGAACATCAATTCTGAGTAACGTGCATTATCTTGCAAGAATATTAAACCAATGGCCAAAGGAAGCGCAAGCGTAAAAATGATTTTTCCAAATTTGCTGAAATACAACCTATAAAACTGGAAGGAATCTG
The DNA here is from genome assembly GCA_044377625.1 of Crocinitomicaceae bacterium. Lineage (GTDB taxonomy): Bacteria > Bacteroidota > Bacteroidia > Flavobacteriales_D > Crocinitomicaceae > M0103. Next base: position 2,409 of record JBILYS010000102.1, on the reverse strand, counting down.
CTAAAACTTGTCCAATAGTTCTAATCTTTAAGAATACGAAAGGCAATGGTTTACGAAATGGTGCTGTTTCTTCTTGATCTACAAGGTGAGGGTATTTTCTTGCGATATAGACTGGATAAAAAACATAAACAAATAGAATTAATGCAAACGAAGCAAAGATAATTGCCCATTTCGACCATTCTGGTAAATCTTGATAATTGTGTGTTACATAACTTTCTAAAAAACCAGCTGCAATGATGAAAGGTACTAAACTCATCATGATTTTCAATCCTCTTTTGGCTGACAATTGCATCGATTGCAATCGGGTGTAGGATTTGGGAAACAGCAAACCATTCCCAGCAGTTAAACCTGCTCCACCAGCCAAGACAATTGCAGATATTTCAAATGATCCATGAATCCAGATTCCTAAAAAACTCGTGATTAACAAACCTTTCATGTAAAAGAAATACTGAAAAGCTCCGAGCATAACTCCATTATAAAACATCAGAATATGTGTTCCAATCGTAAAGAAAAAACCAATGAAAAAGGTTAAAAAAGCCACTTTCATGTTGTTTGTGGTAATCTGAACAAACATACTGAGTTGGTCATCACTCTCATAAACGGCCAATGGATTACCGTTTTTTATATTTTCGAGAGTGCTTTCAACATATCCATCACCCATTACCATTCTAGGAAAATCGGGATCGAAATGTGTTGTGATGACGCCAACAAAACAGTATACAAGAAACGCTACAAGAGCAAAAAGCAAGTTTTTTCTCGACCGATAGATTTCTAATGGTAAAGAAATTTGCCAAACAGTTATTAGTTTTTTAAGTGATTCCCCCTTTTGTTTGTGCACTCCAGTAAAAATCTTTTGGGCCAATTGATTGAGATAAACTCGAACTGTTCTGCGTTTATAGAACGTTTGGGCATAGCTCAAATCATCCGTTAAATCCATATACAAATTACTCAATTCCTCAGGGTCATGAGAGTTTGAAGCATAGAGTTTTTCGAAGCGTGTCCACTTCTCCTTATTTTGATCTATGAAGGATGTTTCTTTCATTTTACGGCGAGGTGTAAATATAAAAGAAATTGGTTAAATAAGTGTGATGAGTTTAGAGTTGATAGTTGAAAACTGATAGTTGAAAAAATGATGAGCGATGAGTGATGAGTTGATAGTTTAGAGTTGAAAACTGATAGTTGAAAAAATGATGAGTGATGAGTGATGAGTTGATAGTTTAGAGTTTAGAGTTTAGAGTTTAGAGTTTAGAGTTGAAAACTGATAGTTGAAAAAATGATGAGTGATGAGTTGATAGTTTAGGGTTAAAAAAAGTGATCAGTGACATGAGATTAAATGAATGTCCCTTAGGGACTAAATAGCTCTAGCAAATTTTAATTTGCGTAAATTTTTATCCCGTAGGGATTATATCATTTTTTGAATAGGTATTTCAATTATTTTGAGGTACGATGTGAAATCTCCAGTTTCCCAATTTTGAGGTAAAAACCACCAGATCTTTTGCTTGTTGCTTTAGCTGTTCTGAAATCGACTTCTTGTTTTACAACATTTGCCAAACGATTGGTAATCGGACTTATAGGGTTATTCATGTCATTAAATCCAAGAATTGCATAATCAGAAGGTTCTTCATTTACTCGCGGGTCGACATTAGTATAAGCCATTTCATTTTCAATAATATCGTACGAGAGAGCATTATTTTTCAACTCTTTAGGATCTCGAGGAATCAACCTTTTAATAAAGAAATTCGCTTTCTTTTCTGGAAGTACAGCGGCAAAATTTATATCATCCGAGGTGTTTTCAAATACAGGAATATAGGAATCAGACTCTGTTTTTTGAATTTTATTGTTTGGAACATTTTTAATTTGCTCATTTTTTTGATAAGGCACTTTTTTAATTTCTTTGTGTTTCGATATAGAAGTTCCGTTATCAGTTATCCCATTTGTAGTTGAATTCCATAAGAAAAATAGAATCGCAACACTTGCTGCAACGGCCAAAGAAATTAATGGCCAAAGCACAATTTTTTTGGATTGTTTTAATGAATCTTTGTCTGCAAATACGATTGATTTATCTGCTACAAAATGTGTTGCAGCATATAATTTCTGAGTTTGTACTAACTCTGGGTGTTTTAAAACAAAGCTTGTCAATTCAGCTTTCTTTTCTTCTGATAATAAATTTTCCGTTTCTGCTATTAGAAATTGTTCTGAATTATTGAGTGTTATTGCAGTTTCATTGAAAACTAATTGTTTCAAATTTGCTTTGAATGATGCATCTAAAGAAGCATTTTCACATCCAAAAATTGGCATTTCTTCATCCTCAACTTTTAACTGCGGGTTTTCATCCAAAAACGCAAGCAACAACGCAGCATCTTCCTCACTCAAATTTCCTTCTAGGAAATCAAGGTAAAAAGCTTCGTA
>JBILYS010000101.1:0-6333 GCA_044377625.1 Crocinitomicaceae bacterium | reverse complement strand
CATTCCACAATTAATCACTGAGTTTTCTGTAAAGAAAAGAATCCTTTTAGCCTATGGTGGCGGAAGTATAAAAACTACTGGGATTCTAAATAAAATTCTGACACATTTGACCGATTTTGAAGTGATTGAGTTTGGTGGAATCGAAGCGAATCCTCAGTATACAACCTTGATGAAAGGAGTTGAATTGGCGCGAGAAAAAGACATTGATTTTATTCTTGCCGTTGGCGGTGGATCGGTGATCGATGGAGTGAAATTCATGACAGGTGCTTTTTATTATGAAGGTGATGCGTACGAAGTTTTGCAACGAAAAGAAGGGAAAGTTTTCACAAAAGCGTTACCCTTTGGGACATATTTAACTATACCAGCAACGGGTTCGGAAGCAAACTCTGGTGCTGTTATCAGCCGAAAAGAGTTGAAAGAAAAGCTAACAATGGGAGGACCTTTATTCTTTCCAAAATTCTCTTTTTGTGATCCAACGGTGGTTGCTACTTTACCAAAAAGACAAATTGCGAATGGCATTACAGACGCATTCATGCACACCTTGGAGCAATATTTAACGTTCCCAACTGCCAATCTTTTACAAGAACGTCAAGCTGAAGCAATTCTTCAAACATTGATTGAAATAGGTACCGAAGTAATTGAGCACCCGAATAATTATAATTTGGCGTCCAATTTAATGTTGTGTGCAACACATGCTTTAAATGGAAATTTACGTTGTGGAGTTCCAACAGATTGGACAACCCACATGATTGGACATGAATTAACTGCAATTTATGGGATAGATCATGCGCGCACGTTGGCAATTATTGCTCCTCGCTTGTACGAAAATCAGTTTGAAAACAAAAAAGAGAAATTGGTTCAATATGGTAAACGCGTTTGGAATTTAGAAGGAAGTAATCATGAGGTTGCAGAACAAGCAATTGTGAAGACAGAAGCATTCTTTCAATCTTTGGGGATTCACACGAAAATTTCAGATTATTCAGCTGATACAGATCACATTGCCGAAATTATCAAAACGAGATTTATTGATAGAGGCTGGCTGGCAATGGGAGAAAGACAAGCGATCACTCCAACAGATGTTGAATCAATTGTGTTGAATGCTATTTAATGGCTTTAAGTTCGATATTCAAAATTAGGAAAAAAGCAACTCCAGCATTATTGGAATTGCTCAACAATACTACGCTTGGAACAAATGGCGCGAAATACCGTCATTTGGATACCACTTCAAGAATTTTAGAAGCTGATAATCCTCTTTTTTTATCGATGGAACGCGCTGATAAAATAATCGGAAATGTTACTTTTTGTCAACGCGATAAATTTTGGTATATCCGCTACTTTGCTTTTCATTCTTTTGCCCAAGCCGGAAATAAGAAGAAGAAAATTGACAAAGGAAATTCTTTTCTTAAACGAGAATTGAATCAGTTTTTTGATGAGGTATTTGAAGGGAAATATTCTGACGAACCTATTGAATCCATGTATGCCTATATTGATCCAAGAAATGATCGAAGCAAATGGATGAGTGAGAATTTTGGGTTCAAGGTTATTAGTCAAATAGCCACTCAAAGCTTTAGTCGGTTTTATCCAAAATTTTCTTCCCGTGTTGAGCTTTCGTCCGATTGGGATACACTTAAAGAAATTGTCGAAAAACAATATGGTCAGCACAACTATTTCTTTACAACACATGCTAAAATAGCTCCTTTTTATGTATTAAAAGACTCGGATGGAGAAATATTAGCGTTTACACGAGTAACAAAAGTGAACTGGGAAATCGTCCGATTACCTGGGAAAATGGGTGGGATATTAACAAAGATAATTCCTTTCATTCCATTTTTAAATAAGCTTGTCAGACCCAAAAACCATACTTTTTTAGTTCCTGAAATTGTGTTCTCAAAAGACCAAAATCCACTACTTCTTGATGAGTTATTTTCGTCAATTTTAGCAAGAGAGAAATGTAATTTGATGCTTTGGTGGATAGATGAACAGGACCCGCTTTACACGTCTATAATAGACAAAATGAATTGGGGATTTTTTAATAAACTCATAGGCGTAAACCCTGTCGATGTGGTGGAAAGAAGAAATCCAACTTCAAAAACTACTTCAAAAGGTCCCGTTTTTGTGACTGCATTTGATATGGTGTAAAAAGAACATAGATCACCGTATAGAACATAGACCGCTGCGCTGATAGAGCCGAGAACCTAGATTTGATTTACAGAAATCAATGTATTATTTAATATATAGAATTAAGATTATTTTAGTTCTTTTGAACAAGTCTCAGCTCTCGGTTCTCGGCTCTCACTTCTATATTCTAATTATATTTGCATCATGAAGTACTTAATCATTGGTCTTGGGAATCCTGGTTTAAAATACGCTGAAACGCGCCATAACATCGGTTTTAAAGTGGTTGAAGCTTTTGCAAAAGAGCGCGAAGGAACATTTGCTTTGAACAAACAAGCTGAAGTTGCTGAGGTGAAATTTAAAGGTCGTACCATCATTTTGATTAAACCGACAACCTTCATGAATCTTTCAGGAAAGGCTGTTAATTACTGGATGCAGGCTGAAAAAATTCCAAGAGAAAATATTTTGGTTATTACAGATGATTTGGCTTTGCCTTTCGGTAAACTGCGCATGAAAGGTAAAGGAAGTGATGGTGGACACAACGGTTTAAAAGATATTCAAGCAACACTTAATTCACAAGAATACGCACGGTTGCGATTTGGTGTTGGAAGCGAGTTCAATAAAGGTCAACAAGTAGATTATGTGTTGGGAGAATGGTCACCAGAAGAGAAAGAAACACTAACTGAACGCATCAAAATTGCGACAGAATTTATCAAAGGGTTTACAACAATTGGCTTGGGAATGACCATGACGAATTGGAACAATAAGTGAAAAATCGGTCATAGATCAAAAAAACCAGTAGTTTAAAACATTTTTAATTTGACAGAGATGTCAATCGTCTTTATATGAATCATTCGTATTAATAGCTATTGTTTTTTTTCAGATCATCTAATAATCTTCCTGATATATATAAATAATTTGCATCTATTGAATATAGAAGTATCAGGTTTTAACCTAAAATTTATTTTTTGAAAGATAATTGCTTAATATTTATATTAGTATTGTATTGATAATTAGTTATTTACAAATTAGTAAAAAGTATTTAAATTTATATACCTAATTTTCTTAGGTATATATAAATAAAAGCGTATATTTGTATCATGTATTCATCAGAACTAATCAAGGGGACTTTAAAAACGATTATTTTAAAGCTATTGTCTGACTCGGACAAAATGTATGGCTATGAAATTACTCAAAAGGTAAAAGAGCTTACGGGTGGTAAAATTCAATTGACGGAAGGTGCGTTGTATCCTACATTACACGCAATGGAAGCTCAAGGAATTTTAACTACCGATGTGGTTAATGTAGGAAACCGCATACGTAAGTATTATTCTGTTACTGAAATTGGGAAGAAAACAGCCAACGACAAAGTGAGTGAGTATTCAGATTTTATCGATACAATGATTTTCTTATTGGATTTAAAACCCAAACTAGGTTGAATTTGTATGTGTTAAGTGAAAAACAAGTTGATTATATTCTGAACGACATTAGACGTAATGGAATTCAGACGGAGGAACTGCAGTTTAACCTCTTGGATCATATTTGTTGTGTTATCGAAAATGAAATGTCGCCCGAGAATGACTTTGATGAATTGTATCGAAGTGTCTTGTCACGCTTTTTTAAAAAAGAGCTAAAGGAAATTCAAGAAGAAACAGATTTATTATTAACATTTAAAAATTATTATACCATGAAAAAAGTCATGTTAAGAAGCGGAATGTTTTCTGCTGCCGCATTTACTATAGGAGCAATATTTAAAATTATGCATTACCCAGGTGCTTCAATATTTTTACAATTAGCTATTTTATCAATCAGTTTTATTTTTTTACCCATCTTTTTCTTAATTAAATCAAAAGAAGTAAAAGCAATAAAAGAGAAGTTCATAATCGGTTTCGGAGTATTATTTGGAATATTATTTTGTATTTCAGTTTTATTTAAAATCATGCATTGGCCTGGATCTACAGCAATGTGGTTCATGGGATTAGGTGTATTGTTTTTCTTATTTTTGCCCATATTCTTTTATTCAGGAATAAGAAATCCTGATACAAAATTGAACACGATCCTTTCTTCAGTTATGATTGTCATTGCAGGTGGATTACTTTTCACATTAACCGCTATTCACGAACCAAAAGACGCAGAAAATGCAAGTAAATCGTCATACAATCATTTAAAAGAAAGTGTAGTAAATATCTCTGAATTAAATGAATTAAAGTATAAAATAGCAGCGGATTCACTAAAAGGTCAAAATGAAATTTTAAAGGTAAAAACCAATGATCTAATTGAAAAGATTTCAAAAGTTAGAGAAGATCTAAATAAATATGTTTCCAACGGCCAAAAAGTATCAGAAGAAAATTTAAATGGTTTCAAAGTAGGGGCCGGCTTACCAACAATGTACTTATTTGATGATAATCAAAAGCCAAAACCGTGTCTATCTGAGATAAAAAATGAAATTGTTAATTTAAAAAAGTTCATCGATTTGACATACGGTAATGGTAAAACTGAATTATTGAACACTTCTAAAGGTATTAAAGGGTGTGGTGATGATGAAGAAATAGCAACTTGGGAGAAAATTTATTTTTATCAAGTTCCACTAGATTATATTTATAGAAACCTGGATCAATTGATTATAGATATTAAGATTACTGAATCGAATTGCATAAAATAGGTTATAACCAACATTCCTAAATTAACATAATCCTAGATCCTACCATTAAAAAGGATCTAGGATTAATCTCAACATTCTTTATCCAATAAAATAACTTTAATTTGATAGTAAGAATAATAATATTAAGTGAAATTATTATTCTTACAAATGTATTGAATGCTCAATCGAAATCTTAAAGGAAGAACCATCATTTTGATTAAACCAACAATTGGCTTGGGAATGACCATGACGAATTGGAATAACAAATAAATTCTAGTGATAATTCAGAGATTCTTAAGAGCAATTAGTTCTATATAAAACACAAATTTTTTATGTTCTTAAATTAATGTTTCTGGAATTATTTAATCTCTGAATAATAAAACAGATGTATTTGTTAATACAAACATTTGTTTGATACACATTAAAATGTGTACTTTTGCACAGAATTTTATTAGAATTTAGTTTTATATCCACATAATACTAACTGCTATCTAATTTACAATTCCTGTTTTTAATTGCACTACTCCTAAACTCTATATAATTTGTTTTAATCAACTTAATTATATGAAGTATTTAAATTTAGGTATACTACTACTATTTTCATTAGCGCGGATTTCAGCTCAAACATTAGAGTCAGAAAATAATTCAGCTGAAATTTCATACCAAATAAATTTTGGAGAAACACTTCCTGAAAATTTATTGAAAAGCGAGTATATTGATCGAACTATTTGGACAATAACTAATTCCGCCGATTCAATTCTGTTTCAATCAGTAAATGGTAATTTATTGCAAAGTATAAAATTTGATCGCCCTGGCGAATATCGTTTATCAATGCATTTTGATGAGTCAATTCATTCAAGTCATGTTGGTGAATGTTTTCACCCAAGTATTCCTGAAACAATTAAACTTGTGGTTTCACCTTTCTGTTTAGTATTTGATTTTGAAAACCTTTCTTTTTCAACGGACATAGTTGGTGGAAAAGAGTTGAGTGGGGCAACGTTGGTTGTGCCAGTTAAATATTCAAGTTATTCGGGTAACACCATTGAATTACCATCATTAAAAATGATTAGTGCCGGTGTTAATACAACTATTCAAGGTATTTTGAAGGATGAAAAAACAACTTTATCGCCAGGATTAAACCAATTAACATATTCCCTTAACGGTTCTGCCTCAAAAAATTCATACATCATGTTTGATTTTTATGATTTGACAGGTGCTATCCAAAGTTATTCATTTCCTACTCTAATAAAATAATTACTAATGATATTTTACAAATCAACATTCAAAAAAGGGTTATCAGTATGTCTGATATTTCTTACTGGTTCGTTGTTCTATTCCAATTCTTTGGATGCTCAATGTGGTTTTTTACCAACCTGTTCTTCAACTGATTACCTTAACTTTGGTATGGGTTCAAGTACAAATGCAACTACCTTGGAGTATGATAATTTCCTGTCTGGATATCACTGTACTGTGGTTCGAACGTCTTCTGGAAATTATAAAACTTGGGGGCAAGATATGGGCAATGATGGTGTCGCTGACATCTTAACTCCTATGATTATCAATAACGCAAATTTCCC
>JBILYS010000100.1:0-6354 GCA_044377625.1 Crocinitomicaceae bacterium | reverse complement strand
AGAAAGAATACTCTGATATGACGATGGATCCAATTTCAACGCGATCAAGAGCACCAAGAAGTGTTCGTAAAGCAAAAAAACGTGCGCGCAAAGTTGGTGGAGGACCAGCGGATTATCAACCAAAAACAGATGCTGATAAAAAATCAAAGCGCCAAAGTCAAAACACAATTGTCAACTTGTATAATTTGTTCGAAGGCTACAAAAAGAAGATTGCTGAATTGGAAAAACAAAAACTAGAAGCAATCGATCAAATGGCAATTTATCAACAACGTTTGGATCATTACAAACAAATGATGGGTTATACGTGGGCACAATACACTGAAAAGGATGGATTGTATATGTTTCAAGATTCTACCACATTTGACATGTTGACACAAGAATTTCAATTCCCTGCATCAACAAAAAATGAAGATTTTGAAATTCGCTTGATAGCAATTCCAGAATCATCCATTTCAGATCAAGCTGACGAAGTGATGCTACACATTAATCTTGTGGATGCTGAACCAAACTACAATGCACGTTTGCAAGTTGAATTACAAGACGTTTTTACATCTGATAGTTGGGAACTTGAACGCAGCTTATTCGATGCAACTGACAGCGTTGCATTGTTGCAATTTTTTGAAGGAATGTTGGATAAAAAAGTAGCTTTTTCAATGGTTACTCGTGGACAAGGAATTGGAAAATGGGATGGTTGTAGAACAATTAAAAATGACACACCTGTTGAAGAAAGTGCTTATCCAGGATCAACATCAGAAGAACGAATTGCGAATAGAATGGGTGAAAAATACGCTCCTTTAAGACGTTCGGAGCTTTTTATTCACTTGGACCGCGCTATTCGCGTTGAAATAAATTCATACACAGATCCAGTTGCTTCATCAATCACAATTACAAATCCTGTGGTTTTAGAATTGATGACAAAATACAAACTTTCCAAAAACGACATTTTAAGTGCGTTGAGAACAGCAACAATTTTGAATAAATTCAAGGATGAAATCAATACAACTGCTGGAACTTATTTAACACGCGAACAAGCAAAAGTAGTAATTGACCGTTTCAATAAAGAATGGTTGAAGACAAAAATTGCGATTGGATCTACATCTATTAAATTGGTGGATTTGAAGTTGTAATTAAGATTTTACTCAAAACAATCATCCGGAAAATTTACCAAATACAATTGCTCTGAAGCTCTTGTAATGGCAGTATACAGCCACCGATGGTATTCCGAATTGATTGCTTCAGGCGCCACATAACCTTGGTCAATATACACGTGTTCCCATTGTCCGCCTTGAGATTTGTGACAGGTAATCGCATAACCATATTTCACTTGTAAGGCATTGAAATAAGGGTTTTTTAGAATTAATTCGTAGCGTTTGGCTTTGTTTCGTTCGTAGGCATAATCTTCTTCAACAGCAAAAAAGAGTTCCTTCATGCGTTGTCGTGAAATAGAAGGACCTTCCACTTGCAACGATTCCATGAAAACCAAGACTTCCATTTCAGGAAGTTCGTCGTAATCCACAAATTTGATGATGATGCGGGCAAATTCAAACCCATAAATTTCTTCAATCTTCTTGACGCGGATTACTTTGAGTGATTCACCATTCGCAATGAATCCCATTTTCGTTTGGTCATCGACCCAGAAATAATTGTTTTTCACCACCATCAAACAATCACCAGAACACAAAACATCCTCGTACCAAAGGATTCGCGCACGAATTTCGTTGTTATAGGCATTGGCTCTTTTGTTGGATCGTGTAATAATAATCGCTTCCTCTGCCCCACAATGGGAATAGGAATTCTCTAAGAAATTTTGAAATTCGTCGCCCGGTAATTTGATGAAATCTTTGTAATTCTTCGTTACAAATTGCGGTTTCACATCTCCTTCTAACGATCTTAACTGTGTTGCATTGAATAAAATTCCCGATTCATCTGCCTGGCGCAATACCTTTGACAATGCAAATTCAGTCACTGAAACTGTTGAATAATTGTGTAATAAATATTCTTTGTTTAAAGCTGGTGAGTGTTCACATCCCACTGGTGGTAATTGTCCTTCGTCGCCCAATAATATCAAGCGGCAATTCTTTCCTGAGAAAACATATTCAATCAAGTCGTTCAATAAATTACGAGCAGAAACAGAACCATCGTTTTGTAAGGTATAATCGCCAATCATAGATGCTTCATCAACAATAAAAATGGTGTTCGTATGTAGATTTGGGGACAAAGTCATTCCTGAGAACTCGTCCACTTTTGAATTACGTCTGTAAATCTGTTTGTGAATCGTAAACGCCTCTTTGGAAGATTTTAAACTGAGAATTTTCGCTGCGCGTCCTGTTGGTGCTAACAAGCGTGTTTTAACTTTAAAAAAAGACAGTGTTTTAACAAAGGCTCCGAGAACAGATGTTTTACCCGTTCCAGCGTATCCTTTGAGAATGAAAATTTGATTCGGTTCTTTAATTTTCAGGAACTTCTCCAACAAATCAATAAGTTGATGCTGATCCTCCGTCGGAGAATGATCAAAAAATTGCATGATTTGCTTTTTAAAAACTGAGGATTCTGGTGTGCTTTCCATTGAGAGTTAAAGGTAAGAAGATTATTGATGTGATTGAAATCAAGGTTGGTTTTGTCATGATTTTTAAAAAAAATCCCGCCAAAACCTATTTGGAGTTACTCTTGGCGGCGGATTACATCCGCCGTTAGAGCTATGAAACTCCTACGGAGTATGATTTCAATTTGTCTCAAATGATACAAAATATTTAATTTAAAATTGAGTAATCGGTATTATAGCCCTAAAGGAATTTTTACCCCTTTAGGGGTTAAATGTTTCTAGAGCTGGATGTAATCCAGCGATAAAACATGAAATAAATCCCTTTTTGGCATGTATTTTTGTGAAAAATCATGACAAAAAGATTTTGTAGAAACAAAGCGAACATTCAAATTTAAAAAATGTAAATTTACACTTCAAAAAAGCGTACGAATAATTTGAATCTGTGAAGCATTTATCTGTAGAATTATCAGAAGTAGCCGTTCGGTTTACAACTTCAATTAACGATGTTGTGAATCACCATGCATTTCTTTTTAAAGATAAAAAAGACCACAGTTACAAAGAACAATTGGAGGATTTTATTGCGGAATGTGGTTTGAAAAATCAAGATTTTGATGAACAAACAATTTCGTGGAGTACCATTCGTTCAACCTTGGTTCCAGCAAATATCTTTGGGGAATCAAATCCAGTGAAAATATATCGTTTGTGTTTTGGTGATGAAACTCCAAAAGATCACATTGATTATAATCGGATTCCAGAACAAGGAATAGTGAATTTATTCGAAATTCCGTTGTGGGTGAAATCATTTTTTGTCATCAAATATCCACGTTCAATCATTCAACACGAAGGTTCTCATGTAATTAGAGGATTATTTTCAGAACCGAGTTTCAAATTAAAAACGACACTCGTTATTTACAATGATTTCTTTTTGTTGTGCATCGCAAAAGAAAATAAATTGCAATTCTATACTGTTTTTGACTATCATTTCATCGATGATATTGTTTACCATTTGATGTTTACGTTGCAACAAAAGGAATATTTAAAAGAAAATGGTGCAATTCAAATTTGTCCTGGAGTAGGTTCTTCTGCCGAACAAATAAGTGAATTACAACAAAAACTTCAATCGTTGCAAGATTTAAAAAATGCTACAATTACTGTCAATACTGACTTTATAACTAATTCACAAAAACTTTGCGTATAATAGCTGGTACATTAAAAGCGCGACGCTTTTCGGTTCCTAAAAACTTCCCTTCTCGTCCAACAACTGACTTTGCAAAAGAAGGAATCTTCAATGTTTTGGAGCATCAAATGGACATTTCTGATTTAAAAATCTTGGATTTATGTGCTGGAACGGGGAACATTTCTTTTGAATTTATCTCCCGTGATGCAGCTCATGTAACTGCAGTGGATATCAATTCTAATTGTTTATCATTTATACGAAAAAATGCCATTGAATTTAATATTACGCCTCAATTGGAAACGATTAAGTCGGATATTTTACAGTATTTGAAAAAGACAGATCAAAAATTTGATTTGATTTTTGCTGATCCGCCATATGAATATAAATTTCAGGATGAAATTGCAAAGTTGGTTTTTGAGCATGAGCTTCTCACTGAGGACGGATTATTGATTATTGAACATGGAAAACATACCAAATTGGGAGAAGTTCCACATTTCGATTTAAAACGTACATTTGGTAATGTTCATTTCAGTTTCTTTAGAAAGGATTCTTAATACCTAACCGTTATGAAAAAAATAGGTCTATTTCCAGGATCATTTGATCCATTTACAAAAGGTCATGAAGCTGTTGTAAAAAAAGCGTTGAAAATTTTTGACGAAATCATTATTGCGATTGGTGTAAACAGTTCAAAAAACTACCAATTCGACCTTCAAAATCGTATTCTGCAGATTGAATCACTGTTTCAAAATGGAGAAGCGGTGCAAGTCGTAACATATAATAAACTAACTGTTGAATTGTGCAAAGATGTACATGCAACTGCAATTGTTCGTGGTTTGCGCAATACACTTGATTTTGAATTTGAAAAATCGATTGCACACATGAATGAGAGTTTAACTGGAATAGAAACAGTTTTCCTTTTAACGGATCAAGAATTTGCGGCAATTAATGCAACAATTGTCCGAGAAATTTTCAAAAACAAAGGAGATATCGATCAATTTGTAACCAATGCTCACCTACTCGTTTAAATCTGTGGTATAATTATAGTTACAAGTTATTAATTGCGAATTACTAGTTATTAGTTACACGTGTAGAAAACGATTTATTTATATTGGTTCAGAAACTAGTAATTAGAATTTTAACATTTACATCGATATATTTCGAAAAAACAATAAAATGGTGAAACAAACTCTTTTCCTTTTCTTTCTGACTTTATTGTCTTCTTATAGCGTGATGGCTCAAAAAGGGAGCATTGTGACGGTTAAAGGATACGCTCCAAGTTATGTTGGTCAAACAGTTTCTATTGCGGCAATTGAGGATTATTTGAGCATGAATGAAGCTCCCTTGGCTTCAACAATAGTAAGTAGTGACAGTACTTTTTCGGTTTCTTTTTTCATTACTGAAACACAAAAAGTTATAGTTCACCCTGGCAAAAACAAAAGTTATCTATACATCCAACCAAATTCTACTTATGATTTATATCTTCCTGAAAAAGATCGTTATGAGCCATATAGACCAAGTGGAAATTCTATTGAAGTAACATTTTTTGACCTTGATTCGAATGACATTAATTTCAAAATCTTACAGTTTCAAAGATGGATGGACGGCTTTATTAGTGATTCATATTATTTAAAAAATACACAACCATTAGAATTTGCGGCTAAACTAGATCAATTCAAAACGAATGCAGAAAAGCAATACATTGCTGATACCAATACTTACTTTAAAACTTTTGTAAAATTCTCAACAGCATCTTTAGATAACATTCAAAATGCAGCCGAAAGAAATCGGTATGAAAAGCATGATTTTTATATTAAACCATCAATAGTTGCGTATAAAAACGATGCTTATATGGGCTACATTTCAGCTTTTTACGAAAAAATGGTCCCGCGCTTATCGGCTGAAACAAATACCAAGGTTTATCAAGCATTATTGAAAAGTAGTCCAACATTAATCATGCGTGCTTTAGGAACAGAATATACCTTAATTAATATGCGGATTCGAGAAATCGTAATGATCAAAGCATTGTCCGAAGAATTTTATTCAAAAGATTTTCCACAAACAAATATTTTGACAGTACTTGACAGTGTTGCAAATCACAGTTTATTTGAATCAAATGCAATCATTGCTCGAAACATGTTGAATCGTTTAACACAATTAGTAGCTGGAGGAAAAGCACCTGATTTTGTTTTGAAAAATGACAAAAATGAGACGAAAGTCTTGACAAATTATTCAAAAAAATACGTGTATTTGCATTTTTATGATCCAACGAGTCAAAAGAGTGAAATCGAGGTACCACCTTTGATTGACATGTACAAGAATTACAAAGATGACGTAACGTTCATCACTATTTATCCAGATACTATTTCTGCATCAGTGCAAAACTCCTCCTTTTTAAAAAGTATTCCTTGGGAAAAATGTGCAGCGAGTCGTTCAAATCCAATTTGGAAGAATTATAGAATTGAATCTTTCCCTAGCTATGTTTTAATTGATGGCTATGGTTATATTGTCGAAGCACCAGCTTTAGGACCTTTGCCAGATGGCCAATATCAAACAATAGATCGAACTTTCTTTTACATTCAAAAAGTGAATAAGGAAATGCAGGAGCATTAGTGTGTAGAATTCGGGATTATTTTTT
>JBILYS010000099.1:0-6391 GCA_044377625.1 Crocinitomicaceae bacterium | reverse complement strand
GAAAAAAAAGCTTTACTCGTTTGGATTGATTCCCTTTTCTTTGAATTGTGCCAATTTATGTTCGAGTTCTTTTCCTTCTAAACGACTTCCATAGTAATAATAGAACCGTCCAATTTCAACTTCTTTGTCATCATAACCAAATGCCCAACCGTGTCTAACACCATTTTTAAAACGTTCCAACATCATCTTTTTTCCATTAGGGTGGTAATGATACCAAATACCAATTTTCTTATCTAACGCATATGATCCTTTGATTTTGGTTGTTCCATTTTCAAAAAATTCCAGGTATTCACCATCAATTTTACCAGCAACGTAGGTACTTGTCGCAGAAATATGTTTTGAATTATCTTCTATTTCCTCAGGAACATAGTAAACAATCTTTTTACCATCTAATAAATCATTTTTATACGTCTCAGAGCTACTTAACTTTCCTGACGGACCAAAATTCAACCAGATTGAATCTTTTTTCATGTCACGGTAAATTCCAGAACTCATTAATTTGGTATTCTCATGATAGAAATAAGCAACTGATCTATTACTTCCTACATCGTGTTTAATGATTGCTTTTACTTTTGTTGTTGGATAGAAATAGGTGAATGTCCCAACTGGTTTATCGTCTTTAAATTGACCTTTATATTGATATACTTTTGATCCTGGATATGTTTTACTCCAAATTCCTTGCTTCTTTCCTTTAGCATCGGTAACGTTTTGAGCAAATAAGCCAACGCTAAAACAAGTCAACAATATAACAATCACTACTTTCATTTGATCAATAAATTTGTAAATTCTACTAAACTATTTACGGTGATATCGGCAGGAACTTTTATCGTTTCAACCGTTCGCACTCTCACAGTTTTCATGCCAAGATTCTGTCCAAATAAGATATCAGAATCCGTATCCCCAACCATTACTGCTTTATTAAAATCAACTCCTTCAAATTGTCGTTGTGCCAACAAAGCCATTCCAGGTTTTGGTTTTCTTAATTCATTTTTTGATGAAGAAGCTCCTGGCGCATAATAACTTTTTGTGATTTCGCCACCTTTTTTAGCTACTTCATCGTGCATATAAGCATGAAGTTCCAAAAGGTTACTTTCTGACATTAATCCTTTTGCAATTCCTTGTTGATTTGTTACTACAAAAACATTTCCAAAAAGATGTGACAATTTTGCAATTGATTGCGGAACTTCTGGCAGAAAAATGAATTCTTCAATTGTTGTGACATAGCCACTCATGATACGCTCATTGATTACACCATCCCGATCCAGAAATAATGTCCAAGTTGAATCAATTCCCCACTTGTTCATCCGTCAATCGTTTTTCAATCAAATAAACATTACGAGTTGATGAATTTCTACCAATTAGTTCTGCAACAAATCCAGCGAGGAAAAATTGAACTCCAACAATCATTGCTGTCAAGGCGATGAAAAATTCAGTTCTTTCAGCTAATAGACGAGCATCTTTATCAATGAATAACTTATCAATCCCTAAATAAAAAGCGAATCCAAAACCAATGATGAACATTAAAACGCCTAAAGCACCAAAGAGATGCATTGGCTTTTTACCAAATTTCCCCATGAAGACAACGGACAATAAATCCAGTGGACCATTTAGAAACCTGCTCATACCAAACTTAGTTGTTCCGTATTTTCGTGATTGATGCTGCACTACTTTTTCGCCAATTTTAGTGAAACCAGCATATTTTGCTAATGGTGGAATATAACGATGCATGTCGCCGTAAAGCTCAATACTTTTTACAACTTCGTTTTTGTATGCTTTTAGACCACAATTGAAATCATGTAAATAAATACCTGTCAATCTTCTTGCTGCCCAATTGTATATTTTTGTTGGAATTGTCTTAGTTAATGGATCGTATCTTTTCTTTTTCCAACCAGAAACAACATCAAAATCCTCCTCCGTTATCATCTTATAAAGACCTGGAATTTCATCTGGAGAATCCTGCAAATCAGCATCCATTGTAATCACAACATTTCCTTTTACAGCTTCAAATCCAACTTGCAATGCAGCAGATTTACCATAGTTTCGTTGAAATTTGATTCCTTTCACATTCGCATCTGCACTTCTCAGCGCTTCGACCACTTTCCAAGAACCGTCTTTACTTCCATCGTCAACGAATAAAACTTCATAAGAAAAATTGTTTTCCTTCATTACACGTTGAATCCAAGCATGCAATTCAGGAAGAGATTCAACTTCGTTGTATAAAGGAACAACTATAGATATATCGATATTACTTTCCAAGACTTACTTTTAAATGTATTTGACAAATATACTCAAAGACCTAACTTACTGAAATAACTAGGTTACTTTTAGTTAACAGTTATTCTTTCATAACCTTATAAACGTCATTATTGAGTTTTAAAAATAGCATTCCAGAAGGAATATTTTGTGTGTTTATTTTTTTAGAATTTGCATCTATTCTTCCCTCACCTACTTTTTGCCCTTGTAAATTAAACAGCTCATATTTACTACCAATTTCAGCTCCTTCTATCACTAACCAATTTTCAAAAGGATTTGGGAACACATTAATTTTCGGTTTTTCGGAACTTTCTATTCCTAAAACATTTGAGTTTGAAATATAAAAATAATCAACTCCAGCTTCTGTAATATTTACTGTTGGATCTAAATCCGAAACAAAAAATGAAACTTGCATTGAATTAGTAATTGCAATATAATCTTGAATTCGAATACTTTTTGGTATCCATTGATAAAAATAGATTTGATCAGCACCAATTTCATCCACCTGCACAGATGTTATTCCATTCGAAATAACCACTTTTAAAGTATCATCAGGAGGTGCGCCATGCATACAAAAAAACCAACGAGCATAATTCAAATATGGATCACTATAAGAAGTAAGATCCATCGTTGGAGAAATTAATAAGGTCAACCCACCATCAACATCGTCTAAATCAGAATTCAATACGTCATCATTTCCAGTTACAAATGCATTTGCCCCACAATCAAAATCCGCATCATCTAATGGAGCAGAACCAGCACTATTACCAAAAGGATTTCCTCTTTCCCAAACACCAGTAGTTGCATTTCCTAGAACAATCCACCCAAAATCAAATGTAAATTCATCGTTATATCCTTTCGCTAATGTTATTGTTATCGTCAAGGTATTTTGATCAATTACCTGAGTAGAGCACGTTGTAAAATACCCCCAAACTCCAGCAGTAATCATATAAGGTTCCTGATAAAACAAGACAAAATTTTCTTGACCAATACCATTTGTTAAACCTACATGTTCAATCAAAGTTGCTTGCAAGGAAATCTGAGCATTTGGAATTGGATTCCCGGTTCCTGCTTCAACAACATTCACAGTCAAATTAAATGGAGGAATTGGAACAAGTTGAATATCTTGAAGTGCAATTACGGCCTGTGTCAAAGTAACAGTAACAGTTTGAGGAAAATATCCAACTTTGGAATAAGTAACATTATAGGATCCAACGCCTAAAATTCCCGTTGCGTATGCTCCAAACGTATTGGAATGATCTATTTGATCGTTGGTGACAATTTGCACATCAACATTATTTAGCGTTGCAAGTGTAGAAGCATCGGTTACAGTTCCTTCCAAATAAGAAGCTTGGATATAAGTTGGTTTTAAAATAAATAATCCTTCGGTGATGTCAGCTGCTAGAATTGTTCCTGAAGAAAAAAATGGATAAACACCCCAACAACCATCAAAACCACTTGTTTGTGTTGGGTACGTATCATAACTTCCAACTTTTATCATATTATGTGGATGCGTCACATCGTGAATGACGATTCCATCTGAATAATAACTTGTTATCAAATAATTATACGCAACATGTGTATTATGAGGCAAGACTCCTTGACCCGGAGAGTTTTGAATGCGATCTACTTCAAAAATATTCAATGGATCCGAAATGTCATATGCCGCAATAAAAGCGCCTGAAATTTCATCCGTCGTAAATACAAATTGTCCAGAAGTACTAGGCCAAATGTTGTGCGTAAAATTATTAGGAGTTGTTTTTGATCCAAGTAAAATTGGAGATGCTTTAACTGTCACATCTACTAAACTAAAAAAGCCATCGGATATATGCGCCAAATACATCGTGTCATTTCTAACAAAACCATCGTGCACATACCATGTATCAAAATCTCCAACTTCGACTGGATTCATTGGGTCTGTTTGCACATCCAAAATTATTGCGCCGCCATTCCCTCTATTGGCCCCAAAAATATAAGCAAAACCATTTTCATCGACAAAACAGGTGTGTGCAGATTGCCAAGGTGATCCACTAGGTCCCGTATAGGTTGTCGTTGGTAAAATGTTAGATAACGGCAATGGACTTAAATCAATGATTAAAAGTCCATCTAATGCTTGAGTTGTAATATATGCGTAATCACCGTGAACAGATGGATCTCTCCAAATTGATTCAGAACCTGCAATCCAAAAAACTTCAAACGGGTTGCTTGGATCGGTAACATCAACAATGGATGTTCCTTTGGTCGTTCCAACAATTGCATATTCATTACCTAATTCATCAACATATCCCCAAACATCATTTAAATCGGCATTATGCAAAGCTTGATAATCAATATGCGACATGGAATCGATATTATTTTGAGCAGAGATTGTAATTGAAAAAAGCACCAGAAAAAATAAGCAGAAGATCTTCATTTGAAATCGAATTTCAACGAAGATACAAAATTTCATTCTTGCTTACAGAAAAAATATAAGGGCCAAAATGAAAATCAGTATAATGACTAAATACTGCCACACATCCACAAAATAAGGCGAATACTTTTTATAAATCTCCTTTAAATTCATCTTACAAAATTAAGAAAATACAATCTTATAAACGAACTATTTTCAATCTCTTATTTTATTATCTTTGTGGGTGTAAAAGCTATCTATGACAAAAGAATCTACCGTCGAAAAAACAACATCATTGGATTTCCAAACTTTTAAAACAGAAGTATTAAACGATTATCGTTTAGCGTGTCTTTCGCGTGAAGCTTCATTATTAGGAAGAAAGGAAGTTTTAACTGGAAAAGCCAAGTTTGGAATCTTTGGCGATGGAAAAGAGCTTGCTCAGATAGCGTTATCGAAGCAATTTCAAAACGGAGATTTCCGTTCAGGCTATTATAGAGATCAAACGTTGATGATGGCCATTGGTCAATTGACGGTTCAACAATATTTTGCTGGATTATACGCTCACACGGATGAAGTTGTTGAACCACAATCTGCTGGTCGACAAATGGGTGGACATTTTGCAACACGTAATTTGGACGCGAAAGGTGAATGGAAAAATTTGATGGAACAAAAAAATAGTTCTGCAGATATTTCTCCAACTGCCGGTCAAATGCCGCGTTTATTAGGTCTTGCTCAAGCATCAAAAATTTATAGAAATCACCCAACTTTAAAAGATTTAGAGAAATTCAAGAAGTTTACAAACGGTGGAAATGAAGTAGCATTTGGAACAATTGGTGATGCTTCCACTTCTGAAGGACCATTTTGGGAAACGATCAATGCTGCTGGTGTTTTACAAATTCCAATGGTTATGTCTGTTTGGGATGATGGTTTTGGAATTTCTGTTCCAAGAGAATTGCAAACAACCAAAGGAAGTATTTCTGAAGCGTTAGCTGGAATGCAGCGTACCAAAGATAAACCAGGTTATGAAATTTTCATTACGAAAGGTTGGGATTACGCCCATTTATGTGAAACGTATGAGAAAGCAGTTGCTTTAGCACGTGAAGAGCATATTCCAGTTTTAGTGCATGTAAAAGAAGTTAATCAACCGCAAGGACATTCAACTTCAGGATCACACGAGCGTTATAAATCAGAGGAAAGATTGCAATGGGAAACTGATTTTGATTGTATTAATAAATTCAAATCTTGGATCTTGGCGTTCAATGCTGATGATCAAACAATAGCAACTGAAGAAGAATTAGAAGCAATTCACAAAGAAGCGAAAGCGAGTGTTAGAACTCAAAAAAATGATGCTTGGAAGGCGTTCACGGATGATTTTAAAAGCGATATTTCTGAAGCAATTTCTTTGATGAAAGCGGTAAGTAATGAAAGTCCAAATGCAGCTTTCATTAACAAGGAAATAGAATTCTTAGAAAAAGCGTTTGAACCGATTCGAAAAGATATTTTGTCGACAACGCGCAAAGTTTTAAGAATGGTTCGTGAAGAAAAATCTGCTTCTAAACAAGCGTTATCTTCTTGGATAAAGCAACGTATTGATGAGAATTTTAGTCGATATAGTTCACATTTACATTCTCAATCGAAGTATTCTGCGCTAAAAATTAATGCCGTTGCACCGACATATGATGGTTCAAATGCACAAGAAGACGGAAGAATAATCTTAAGAGAGAATTATAGAAAAATACTTGAAAAATA
>JBILYS010000098.1:0-6399 GCA_044377625.1 Crocinitomicaceae bacterium | reverse complement strand
TCCAACCAATTGTAATACTTCTTTTGCACGTTTTTCCATTAATTGCTTGTCTTTCCAACCCGTTGCACCCAAAACAAATAATAAATTTTGTAAAACAGTACGGTCCATTAATAGCTGAAAGTCCTGAAAAACAATTCCAATTTTTCTACGAAGCATCGGAACATCTCTTTTTTTCAACCCTTTTAAATCAAAACCTGCTATTTTACCTTCACCTTCTGTCAATAATAATTCACCATAAATGGTTTTTAACAAGCTACTTTTACCACTTCCTGTTTTTCCAATGAGGTAAACAAACTCGTTATTATCCAATTCAAACTGAACGTTTTCCAAGACTAGTACCTGCTGTTGATAGATGTTGGCGTTTTTTATTTGTATGATTTTTTCCACGTGACAAAATTATTTATGGTAAAGGTCGATAATTCACACACAGTACTTTGATAGTTGCATATAATAATCTTAACAGATTCACGTTTAAAACTTTTATAAGCCCTCTCCCAAAGGGACGCTATGTCCCTTAATTTTACTCGATTAAAAGCAATGTGTTATGAATAAGTTCCTGGTCGCCATATTAGTGTGCCTGCATTATTTCTCCTTTTCCCAAACTTCGGAGAAATATAACAGTGAATATGAAAATTATTACCGAGGAGAGGAGTTGTTTGCCAAAGAGCAATATGCCGCGGCTCGAATAGAATTCAGAAATTTTATTACGGTTTTTAAAAAACCAAATGATCCAATGTATGTAAAAGCCCTTTATTATGAAGGGCTGTCTGCTTTGGAACTGTTTAACAATGATGCCATTTCATTGTTAGAAGATTTTAATCGCAACTATCCAGAAAGCATTTTTAAACATGATATTCATTATCGTTTAGGAAAATATTTCTATCAAAAAAAGGATTTTAAAGAAGCGTTGGTATGGTTCAATCAATTGAAAATTCAAGACGTTGAGGAAGATAACAAAGAAGAGTTTTATTTCAAAGTTGGTTATTCAAATTTTCAAGAAAAGAATTATGTTGAGGCAAGAAGCGCTTTTCATGAGGTAAAAGATGGTGTTTCTCAATATGCTGCTCCCGGAATGTATTATTATTCGCATATAGCATATATGGATAAATCTTATCAAACAGCGCTTGATGGATTTTTAAAATTGCAATCAGACACGCAATTTGCAAGTGTTGTCCCTTACTATATCGCTCAAATTTATTATTTGCAAGGGAAATACGATGAAGTAACTAAGTATGCTCCGAGCATCATGGATTCAGGGAATGTGGTTAATCAAAATGATTTGAATCACATTATTGGTGACTCTTATTACCGCACTAATAAATTTGATGAAGCAGTTACCTATCTAGAAAAATACAATGTAAAATCAAACACAACAAGAGGAGACGATTATCAATTGGGATTTGCATATTACAAGAGTAAAACTTATGAAAAGGCAATAAAATTATTTGATAA
This sequence comes from Crocinitomicaceae bacterium, assembly GCA_044377625.1. Lineage (GTDB taxonomy): Bacteria > Bacteroidota > Bacteroidia > Flavobacteriales_D > Crocinitomicaceae > M0103. The sequence goes on along the minus strand of JBILYS010000098.1, from coordinate 4,947 downwards.
AGTAACCCGTGAAAAAGATAGTCTTGGACAAGTAGCCTTTTACCACATAGGGGAATCCTATTTAAAACTCAACAATAAAATTTCTGCAAGATCAGCTTTTGATGCTGCTGCTGACATTGCTGCAGACGCGAAAGTTGAAGAAGATGCATTATACAATTATGCTGTTTTGTCTTACGAATTAGATCTAAATCCTTATGATGAAGCCGTAATTGCCCTTGAAGAATACTTAAATCGATTTCCAACGTCAAAACGCGTCAACGACATCAACCAATATTTAGTGAATGTTTATACATCAACTAACAATTATGCAAAAGCACTTGCTTCTTTGGACAAGTTGCCGAATAAAGACTCAAAATTGAAAATGGCCTATCAATTAGTTGCGTTCAACCAGGGAGTAGAACTATTTCAAAAGGCGGATTTCCAAAAAGCCATAAAATCTTTCGATTTGGTTGAAAAATACCCTGTTGATGCTGTAATTACGGGTCGAGCAAAATTCTGGACTGCTGATGCTAATTACCGTTTAAACAACATGGATGTGTCTATTAAAGGATACAAGGATTTCTTAGCGCTTCCAGCAACATTAGCACCAGATTTAAAAGCAGATGCTTATTATAATATCGGTTATGGATATTTAAAAAAACAAGACATTCCGCAATCTATTGAAGCATTCAGAATTTACTGTCAATCAAATGTAAAAGACAAAAATAAACTAGCAGATGCTAATATGCGCACAGCTGATGGGTATTACATGACTTCTCAAAATGAGAATGCGATAAAGTATTACCAAGAAGTTGTGAAATTGAAATCAGGTTTTGAAGATCAAGCACTGTATTATATGGCAAAAGCATATGGTTTTTCTGATAATGTTGATGCTAAAATCACCCATTTACTAGACATTATCAACAATTATAAAAATTCCAAATATACCATTGCTTCTGTGTACGATGTTGCAATGAGTTTTAAAGCTAAAGCGGATTATGATAAAGCAATGCGTTATTTTAATCAAATTGTTACAGATTATCCAAGCTCAACGTTACTCGTTAATTCAAAAGTTGAAATAGCTGATATTTATTATAAGAAATGGGAATATCCTCAAGCAGAATTAAATTACAAACAAATTCTAACAGAATTTGGGTCAGACAGAGAAGTTTGCGCAAAATGCGTGCGTGGTTTAGTTGATGTTTATGCGGCATTAAAACAACCTGAAAAGGCTAGTCAGTTGGCAGGTGAATATACTTGTGCGAATATTTCAATAGATGAGCAAGAAGGATTGTTTTTTAGCCCAGCTTTTGAAGCATACAAAGACAGTTCTTATGTTACAGCGATTCCACAATTTGTAAAGTATATTGAGAAATTTCCTTCAGGACAATATTTATCTGAAGCAAACTACTTCCTCGCTAACTCATACTTTGCAACAGGAGATAAAGCAAAAGCAATTGATACGTATAAAACTGTTTTAGAGGAACAAAACAATTCATATACTGAATTTGCAGCGTCTCGTGTTTCACAATATTTGTACAATGAAGGAAAACATGAAGAGGCTATTCCTTATTATGACCGATTAGAAAAAATTAGTTCGAAACCTACTACATTGTTTAATGCAAAACTAGGATTGATGCGCTGTAATTTCTTAATTGAAAATTGGACGAATGCTGCTGCTTATGCAAAAAATGTAATTGAAAGTAGTCAAATCAACAACACATTAAGACTAGAAGCAGAATATGCAAAAGGAATGTCAAATTTTTATTTAAATAATTTTGATGAATCAAAAAGTTCATTGGCATACATCGTAAAAAACACAACCACAGTTTGGGGTGCAGAAGCGAAATATTCGTTGGCAGAAATTTATTATACGCAAAAAGAGTATGTAAAAGCCGACGCAGAAGTTAGAGCTCTGATTAAGATGAAACCAAGCTATAATTACTGGGTTGCAAAAGGATTAATATTACAATCACGCGTGTTAATAGCTCAAGGTGATTTATTTCAAGCTGAGCAAACATTGAAGTCAGTTATTGATCATTACCCAGTTGAGGATGATGGAATAAAATCGGAGGCGAATGAATTGTGGGATGAATTGATGCAGTTGAAAAATCAACCAAAATCAATTGAAATACAAGAAGAAACTATTATTGAAGTTAACGAAGGAGGAAATTAATCATGAAAAATTATATTCTAATACTGTTTTTAGCAGCAGCTTCTTTTTCCTTTTCACAAGGAGGTTCTGATCAAATTGTTATTGTGACTACGGTAGGCCGCGAAGTTGAACCGGCTTATCGAATGACAGAAAGTCCAAAAATTATTGATACTGTAATTTCTACGCCTGTTATTGAATACCCCTTATTGGTATTACAATTCAATACGGCTATTACAATTGAGAAAATAGATCCCGCATCGATTAAAACAGAAGCGAAATTAGCACAGTTGTATAGCACTTATGTGAAGCTTGGGATTGGTACAGAATTGATGCCGCTTGGTGAAATTTATTTTGACTCAAAACGTTCGCGTAAATTTGTTTATGGCATTCATGCTAAACACCTAAGTTCTTATGGAAATTTTAGTGGATATGCCCCAGCGCAATTTGACCGAACGAAATTTGGATTGTACGGAGCAATTAATGAGAAAACCTATTCATTAAAAGGTGATTTACATTACAATAATCAAGGATTGCATTATTATGGATGGAAAATCCCAACGGATTCTATCGATCGAAAAACAAATGCACAACGATATCAAGATGTTGGAGGGGCGTTTTCTTTTGCTTCACACAAAAAAGATAGCGCAACACTGAATTATAATGTTGGATTATCGTACACTAATTTTTCTTCTAAAAAGCCAACTGCCGATAGTCTTTCCGATTGGAGAGCAAGAGAGAATTATTTTGCAATAAATGCTTCTGGATGGTATAAATATGGGAAGGAAATTTTTGCTGCAGATTTCAATATCCGTTATAATGGTTATAAATATGGTTCAATAGGCGACACCAATATCTCTATGCTCGATTCAGGAATTGTTTTAAATAATACCATCATTAATTTAAAACCTTCAATCACCACTTTTTCAAAAGACAATCGACTAAAAGCAAAGATTGGGGTCGACATTGTGGTTGATGCACATACAACGACGAAAGTGCACATCTATCCAGTTGCTGAAGTAAAATATTCTTTGTTCAATGATATTTTCATTCCATATATTGGATTGCGAGGAGGCTTGAAACAAACAACGTTCAAATCATTAACTGTTGACAATGAATTTGTATTACCAAATCTTGCCATGCAAAATGAAAACACAGTAATAGATTTTTATGGAGGATTTAAAGGAACATTGAGTAAAAGAATGAGCTTTAATATTAGCGCAAGTTTTGCTAGAATTCAAAACAAGGCTCTTTTTGTAACGGATACAACTTATTCAGTGGGAAATAAATTTAACCTCGTTTTTGACACGCTTAATTTAACCACAATTGAAGGATCACTCTCTTATCAATTAAATGAGAAATTGAAAATTGATGGTATCGGGAGGTTCTATTCTTATTCTTTGTTAAATAATTCTTATGCATGGAATTTACCACAATGGCAGGCAATAGCCCGAGGAAGCTATAATTTGTTTGACAAATTTCTTGTCAATTTAGACCTTAATTTTGAAGGGGGAAGAAAAGCATTAGTTTATGCCCTTGAGGATGATGTGACAATAGAGAATAATCAATTCGCTAAGACGTTAGGTTTAGTTGCAGACATCAATTTAGGAATTGAATACAGATACAACAAACGTATCTCGGCTTTTATTCAACTGAACAATCTTGCATCACAAAGATATAATCGTTGGTATAATCATCCAGTTCAAGTTTTCCAGTTTATGGGAGGTATTACTGCGAGATTCTAAAGAGAACCTAGACCGCTTCTTTATAAGAACCTAGACCGCTGCGCTGTTAGAACATAGAGCCTAGATTTAATCCCTAGAGCCAATCTATTACTTTTGATTTTTATTAAGAAATTATTTAGAATAGAGATTATTTTAGTTCTATAGAACAAGTCTTTTGTCCAAAGTCACCTCGAAGAAATAGATTAGTTCACGCGAAACAAGTCTTTTGTCTTTTGTCCAAAGTCACCTCGAAGAAATAGATTAGTTCACAACAAACAAGTCTCAGCTCTCGGCTCTCGGTTCTCAGCTCTCCTTAACCTTCTTCTTTGGAAAATACTTTCGTTGCCTAATAAACACTAAAATAACTCCAGAAGTAATAGATGCATCGGCAACGTTCCAAATAGCAGGAAAAACCTCTTTCCCCCCTAACCAAGGCATCCATTCAGGCCAATTTGCTTGGAATTTAAACATGTCAACAACGTTTCCTAAAAGAAAGCCGGTGTGACGTGTTTCAACATTTCCCACAAGATAGCGGCTACAATCTGACCAAATACCAGACCCTTCCAATCTATTGAAGCCCATGCATGGGTCGTAGGGAAACACAAAATCGTAGAACATGGAATCGATGAGGTTCCCGGTTGCACCAGCTAAGATTAATCCTATCGCAATTAAAAATTCTCTACGAACTCCTTCTTTTGCTTGTTTGTACCAATAATAACAAATTCCGATTATCGCCACTACTCTGAAAATACTGAGTGCTAGTTTGTGCCACATTTGATTTCCAAACGTTGTTCCAAAAGCCATTCCTTGGTTTTCAATGTATTGTAGAACAAACCAATCACCCAAAATAGGATAATCCTTATCCAGAAACACTAAAAAATTTGTTTTTACATAAATCTTAACGATTTGGTCTAAAAACAAAATGAGGGCAACCATGGCCCCCACTATCAATAGATTCTTTTTCACGGAATTATTTATTTTGTGCGTTTTTTGCGTCAATACTCATTGTTGCATGTGGTACTAATCGTAATCTTTCTTTTGGGATTAATTTTCCACTTACACGACACAAACCGTATGTTTTATTCTTAATTC
>JBILYS010000096.1:0-6475 GCA_044377625.1 Crocinitomicaceae bacterium | reverse complement strand
ATATGCTCGAATTAAATCCTCAATTTGGTACATGTATAAAACATATTCCGCAATATTTTCTTGTTGTTTTTGACGTGCAATAAACATAGTTTTTACTTCTTTGTATCGTTCTCAATTTCTGCCTGTTGCTCATTTAAAAAAGCGGCGAACTCTTTACTTACATCCATTGCAGAATTTATGAAATTGATTTGACCACCTTGACCGTGAATCAATAAGATGTCAATGTTATTTTTTTCACTGAATTGCTTTCCAAAAACCTCAATTTTTTTACTAATTGTTTCCAATTTCTCCATGGTTTCTTTTTCCAATCGAGCACCTTCATTTTGCTGATATTGCATCAAATCAGATTCCATTTGTTGAGCACGTTGTTGAATTTGAGCTTGTTCATTTTCTGATAGTAAACCACTTCTCAATTTCTCGTTGTTCTTCATTATATAATTCTGATACTCTTTAGACCTGCGCTCAACTTCCTTTTGAAAGGCAGTTTGCTTTTTCGTTACAATTGCTTCCTCTTTCTTGAAGTATTCAAATGTCACTTTCAAACTATCACTGTTATAGAAAGCTATTTTCAAGCCTTTCATATCTCTTGTTACGATCTTAGGTGTTGAATTTTCTTTAACCTTTTCTTTCTTACCGCAAGCTGTAATTCCTAACAAAACAACACTTGTCAAAACCAATAATTTATTCATAATCATTTTATAATTGATTTGTATTTTTTTTAAATTCCGTTTCCCAATCAGCGCGCATTTCTATAAAACGCTTTAAGCAATTGGAAAGTAATTCTGGTGAAATCATTTTTTCTACCTCTTCCAACGAATTAACATCCAATTCGCCAATCTTAAAAAGCTGTTCAAATTGACCCAACTCTATCTTTACAATGTATTTTGCATTGTAATTCAAAAGTTGAATTTTGTATCGTTCGTGTGGAATGTCTTTTAAAAGTCTCAAAGATTCAATTTTCAACAAAAATAACAGAAATCTGTCTATAGAAATCACAAAGCAAAAAAAAACACCTCTTTAGAAGGTGTTTCAATCTATTTTTCCATGAAAATTAAACTGCCATTGCAATATCCATGTCAATGTATTCTTTAAATACAAACGGAACCTTAACCATATAGGCATAATCTTGTCCAACTTCGTACATGTCTTCATCTGTTTCACGGTATAGCCATTCAACATGAACATCATTTCCAACTTCTGCAAGTTCATTTAGCTTATACAATAAGAACAAAATCCTTTTAGATGATGAAATATTGAAATATTCTAAATCAATTTTTACAACAGTTGATCCATTTGGATTCAATAAATACGTTTCAAACCAATTTAATACTGGCAACCAAAATTCATCTGGTTGGTCAGGGATTGAACGGCCTTTAATCTCCATCACACCGCTTTTACCATTGAAATGGATAAATGGGGTCTGTGGAGTAGCATTAATGTATAATTCTTCCATAAATCAAACAATTTATACTGCAATTTGCATATTTTTATTCAGAGTTATTCAACTTTTCTACCAATGACAAAAAATGATAGATGAACTGCAATTATCATCGACTAAAGTAAATTCAAATCGTTTAAATGGTAGTCTTGATTGACTAAAATGTACTTTTGAGTGTATATTCGGATAAAAGGGCAATTGGTTTTATAATTACAATGCCTAAATTTAATTGCTTTTTCAGGAGTATTTCTTTGATTATTCTTTGGTTATAATATGCGTAACTTCCAACAAAACAAATTGTTTTATTAACTAAAGTTGTAGGGAAATATTTTTCAATAAAAAATGATATATTCTGATGATGAAGATGTTGAATTTCTAAATTTAAGGATGCAGAAAACAAGCCAGAAAAACTTGCAATGAATTCCTTATTTGCAGGGGCATTTAAATCTAGTTTCGCAAAAACTACTGTATCAATTGTCGATTCAATTTCACTTTTCGTTTCTAATGAAAATTTATCTTTCAAATAGTTATCGATTAATAATTTCCCAAAGTAAAAACCACTTCCTTCATCACCAATCAATGGGCCTAATCCACCAAAAACATTTTTTATTTGATGATTTTCAATTTCAGCCAAAACTGCACCAGTTCCTAAGATCCCAATCCAGCCATCTTCATTCTTGAAACAAGCCCTGGCTGCAGCAAGAATATCGGATTCCACCTGAACATCTTTAAATCCCCAATTCTGAAAAACTAATTTGACCTTGGTTCTATTTGGTTCTTTTAAACATCCACTCCCATAAAAATGGACTTCCAAATCTTTAATAATGGTATATTTTTCCCAAAACAACTTATTTGTTTCAATCCATTCTTCTGACATGAGGTTTGGATGATAGGAAGCTGTTGTAAAATAGTTTTTATTACCTAAAACATCTACAAAACACCAATCTGTTTTGGTTCCTCCACTATCGGCTATCAAATAGGATTTTTTCATTATTGAAAAGTAAAAAGAATTTGAAACATAATTGGATATTAATTCTAAAAACAAGGTGTTTCTAATTCCTTTTTTGTTATTTTGATTTGAAGATGTCGAATTTATCAGAAAAATATTCCATAATAAAACCCCTTGGCGCGCAATCGAAGCGAAAATTTGGAGCTGTATATTTGGTCCAAAACAAACTCACTTTAGAATTTGCGGTGCTGAAATCACTTGTTAAAACAGAAATAAATTTTCAATTGCAAGCGCGTCTTTTGAAAGAAGCAACCTTTTCTTTTAATACTCTGGGATTACCACAAACTATTGATTTTTTTGAATCTGAAAGTGAGATAATTGTGCTCAAAAACTATTCAGAAGGAATGTCATTAGATGAATATTGGAAAACAATAAAGAGCAGAAAAAGAATTCAAGTTTTTCAAGTTATACTGCCCAAACTAATTTATTTATTACAAATTTTAGCAGAACAAAAAATAGTTCATTGCGATTTAAAACCAAGTAATATAATTGTACACGAAGAGAATGGACAAATTGAAGTAACTCTAATTGATTTCGGTATGGCATTGAGAACGGATGAAGAAAATCAACGCCAAACCCTTTTTCCTTTAGGATATGCGGCACCTGAGTTATTATTAAACAAACTTGAAATCATAGATCAACGAACAGATCAGTTTTCACTCGGGATAATTATTTGGAAACTTTTTACTGATAAATTACCATTATCACATCCCAATCCAAGCGTTTTTACCAATTTGCAATTAACACATCCTCTTCCTGATCATGTTGAATTGCCAAAAGGATATTACCCAATTCTTCTCAAAATGTGCAATAAACATCAGTTCAAAACAGCGCCTAACTTGATATCTCAAGAAGAAATCCTTAACCGTTTATCTGAAGGTATAAATGGACGGTTCAATAATTATGATGAAATTCTTCTTTCTTTTCAAGCCATTCCTATACGAAGAAATATATTTGGGTTTTAAAAGAAATCTTTTCGGAACCCTATGTTAAAGGAGAACAAAAGAGGGGCATATAACGTATTTACAACACTACTAGCAGTTGAATTACTAGCAGTTGAGGTTATAAGATAAGCAAAGTTCGCATCAAAATACATGGTCCCAATTCCAGCAAATGTATATTTCACACCTCCTCCTAAGCCAAAGCCAAGATTAAAAATTGAACCTTTTGGCATTTCTGTAGATGGCAAACTGTATAAAACTTGATCATAATCGCTATAAGTCCTTTTTATTGAATTGAATGCTAATAATAAATTTGCTCCACCATAACCTCCAAATCCAGAATCATATCCATTACCAACATAATATCTATTACCTCCTTCAAGAATTGTGTAATTCATTGAATTCACATAATTGATAGTTTGAAAGCCTGATAAATCAGCAGTTTGAACAAAAGTAGAATTGGTTATTGTTTCTTTTTGTCTTGCGTAAAATGAAATTCTTGCATAAAGAGAATTCTGATCATTTCTTGGTAATTCACCTCCAATATGCATTCCTACAAATGGTTTTGCAGTAGTTCCAAATCCTTTAAGGACAGATGCGCCACCTGAAACCCCGAACTGTGCCATTACATTCAATGAACCTAATATAATTGCTATTATTACTAAATACTTTCTCATAATTCTAACCATTTTGGATTTGTTTTTTTTACGACATCAAAAATTATGCAATTTTCATCATGAGCCCCCTTTAAATATCCAGTGCTCATTAAAAACTCATTTACAATTTCCCCTCCTACAAATTTAAACGTCTTTTTGAATAAAATAGTCCATTCTTCCTTTGATTTTGGATGATTACTATCTAGCCAATTTTTAAACGACCCTAAATCCTCCTTAAAATATTGAATTTGTTGTGCATTATATACAACAGATCTAACTTTTAATTTGTTGCGAATAATTCCAGCGTTTGTTAATAATTCTTGAATTTTAATTTCGTCATAATTTGCAATTTTGGCTATTGAATAATTATCAAACGCTTTTCGAAAATTTTGTTGCTTATTTAATATCGTTCCCCAAGATAATCCTGCTTGATTGATTTCCAAAATTAATCGTCCGAATAACTCATTATCGTCCTCGATAGGAAAACCATATTGACTTTCATGATAATCTCTATGCACATCATGTTCCTCTCTTTCATTACAAAAACTGCAATAACTCATCGTCAAAAAATTATTAATCAAATATATGACGTATAATCTTTATAAAAAGTTAATTTAAAAATAATTAGCATATTTTTTATTCTTTAAATACAATTGTATATTTGTTTTTACAAAACACCATGTCGAGACAAATTTATTTTTCTTTTATCATTGCTGCTTTGTCTTTTATTACGGTGAAACGTATTCAAAAGGCTGGTATTGAGCATTTTTATTTACTTGAAACACTTTTTCAAAAAGAAGATGGATGGTTCAATTTCGAAAAACCTGAATTTATTTTAAATCTTCCTTTCGAATTAAGAGAAATATCAGGAGTTACAAAGCTTGAAGGAAACGAAATTGCATGTGTTCAAGATGAAAATGGAATTATTTTCGTTTATGATTTAGATTCAGATTCAATAATTCGTCAATTTCAATTTGGACAAAATGGCGATTATGAAGGAATCACAAGGGTTGATAGTACCTTTTATGTCTTACGCAGTGATGCGACTTTAATTGAAATCAATTCCCCTTGGGATTCATCTCACGTAATCGAAACAAAGTTGAACATCCCAAATTTGGATAATGAAGGTTTGTGTTACGATCAACGAACAAATAGTTTATTGTTAGCACCAAAAAGTAAAACGGGAAAAGGTCCAGAATATAAGGACAGTAGAGCAATTTACTCAATTGATTTAGCGACAAAAAAATTGAATGAAAAGCCTCTTTTCGTAATTAGTGTTTCAGAAATTGAAGCTTTTGCAAATGAAAAAGGAATTGCCTTACCTCAAAAACTATCAAAACTTACTGCAGACAGTATTTCAGCTTTAAAGTTTATGCCTTCTGAATTGGCCGTTCATCCTAAAACAGATGAAATCTATATACTTTCTGCGATAGACCATACTATGGCGGTCTACTCTAAAAAAGGAGAGTTAATTAATTTTATTTGTTTAGACACTGATCTATTCAATAAACCGGAAGGAATTACCTTTCTTGAGAATGGTGATTTAATTATCACGAATGAAGGTCAAATAGGCATACCAACTTTGCTTAAATTTCAATGGCAAAAATTGGAAGTAAATGAATAGAAGTGTTTCTTTCTCTTAAGTTGATGTTTTGAAACACAAAAAATCTTAAATTACTGTTAATTAGATCCTAAAGCAATTTAAAAAAAATACTTTTAAATAAAATCTAAAACATGAAACTATTTATTTTATTATTATACGTGGCTATTGGCAGTGCAAATTCAACTTTCGCTCAAACTGAAAATAAAGCTACACCAAAAAAACATCCGGTAAGCACCGGTAAAGATGACGATTGCATGTTGCATGATGTTTATGACAAGCCTCTTGAGATCAATATTCATCAAAAGAATAAAGCGAACATTGCACATACAACATCTGATTATATTCAATTTAATCAAAATGGAATTTACACGGAAAGTATTGGTGGAAAATTAAACACAGGAACTTGGACTTTTGACACCGTTAAAAAGGTTTTAACAGTTAATTGTGGAGTTACAAAAGAATGGACTTTAACTTCTTCAAAAGGTCAATATTCGTTATCCAACCCTACTGAATCGATTCAAATTAAAAGGAAATAAAATCTATATCAGTTCATGAAAGTAGAAATTTGGTCAGACATCATGTGTCCATTTTGTTATATTGGCAAACGACATTTTGAAAAGGCACTCTCACAATTAGACGATACTGGTGCTATTGAAATAGAATGGAAAAGCTTTCAATTAGATCCGACCATTCCTAAAACAGTTGAAAAAGTTAGTGTTTATCAATATTTAGCAGACGCAAAGGGCATTTCCTTTTCAGAATCCAAAGAAATGCATGATAATGTAGTTCAATCAGCAAAAAATGTTGGTTTGACATATAATTACGATA
>JBILYS010000095.1:0-6551 GCA_044377625.1 Crocinitomicaceae bacterium | reverse complement strand
AGTCACATAGCGATAAGAATAAGAAAGAATGGAATTACCAGTATTCTTTTTCAATTCTTTCATAATGGGCGCATACCTTTTTTGCATTCCAACTAAACAGATACCATTGCTTTTTTGTTCAGCTTCAATTAGTTGGTTTAGTTCAGCAGAAGTTGAACAAGGTGGTTTTTCGATGAACACATTTTTGTTGTGTTTCAATGCTTTAATCACCAAATCAAAATGACTTTTAGGATCAGCGCAAATGAGAATTCCTTTTATTTCAGGATCATTTAACACGCTTTCATAATCTGTTGTACCAATAACCCCAGGAAAATTACTGTCAATTAACATTGCATTTTTTGAACTGCTCACAACGATGTATTTCAAAGGAACTCTTAAGTGATTTAAAATAGGATACAAATTATTAATGCTGTGATTTCCAATACCAACAAATGCATATTTGCCTTGATACTTCAAATTCAAATAGCTTTGTTTGCGAAAATTCTTTAACTTTTTAATAATACTGTTCATAAATCCCATCTGATATTATCGGAAGTTCAAATTTAAGCAATTCTCTGAACTTGCGTGCTTGAAATTGATGTAATACCGATATGTTAAGTTATGCATGCAAAAATACGACGTAAAACTGAATATGGAATTATATTATCAAACCGTTGCACGTTGAACAAATACTATTGCTGTAATAGAGAATACCGTTGCTCCGTTAGGAGTAAACTGTTTGTAGCACCATAGGTGCAAATTGTTTTAGCTCCATAGGAGCGACCTGTTCAATCTATCCATTCAAATAAATATTTTTCATCATATTCAATGTCAAATTTTTGCAAAAATTCAAGGTATTCCTCTTTAAACGACTCTTTTTTATGATGTTCTTCTTGGTTTAATATGTATTTGATTACATTGTCTATTTGGCTTTTTGAATAGGAAAACGCACCAAAGCCTTCTTGCCAATTAAATTTTCCGTTTATCCAATTGCTGTCATTAATAAATTTGGAAGAACCTGCTTTTATATCTCGCACTAAATCTGAAATTGCAATGGAAGGTTTTAAACCTACTAACAAATGAATATGGTCGTGCATTGCAAAAATGGAAAGCATTTTTTGATCTCTATTTTGTACAATTCCTGTAATGTATTTATGTAATTCTTCTCTGTTTTCTTTCGCAATTAGATTTTGTCTGCCTTTTACAGCAAACACAATTTGAATATAAATTTGTGTATAGGTATTTGGCATTTTATTTATCAGGTCGCTCCTATGGAGCTTTTTAATATTGTTATTTTATTTTCTATAATCAGTTTGCCCCGACGGGGCATATTATAAAAATAGCCATATTTAATTAAACTTTTCTTCCTTAGGAGAATTAAGAAATGGAAAATTCAAAGGGTATAAACTATATTTGTACGTTGCAAAAGATAATTTTGTACTACTTATTTGAACAATGAATAATTCGAAAAATCAGCTTTTATTAATAACTCCTCCGTTCACGCAACTGAACACGCCTTACCCTGCAACAGCTTATTTAAAAGGGTTTTTGAATACCAAAAAGATTCATTCTGTTCAGGCTGATTTAGGAATTGAAGTTATTTTGAAAGTGTTTTCCAAGGAAGGATTGATAAACTTGTTTTCAGAGATAGGTAAAAACACCAAAGAACTTTCAGAAAATGCTGAACGAATAATTGCTCTAAAAGAAGAATATATTTCCACGATTGATGCTGTAATTTTGTTCTTACAAGGAAAGAATCCGACATTATCTCACCTCATTTGCCAAGAAAGCTTTTTGCCAGAAGCAGCACGATTTGACCAACTAGAAGAATTGGATTGGGCTTTTGGAATCATGGGGAATCAAGATAAAGCAAAGCATTTAGCAACGCTTTATATTGAGGACATTTCTGACATTATTGTTGAATGTGTTGACGAACATTTTGGCTTCAGTCGTTATGCAGAACGACTTGGAATGTCGGCAAATAGTTTTGATGAAATCTATGCCTCACTCCAAAAGGAATTGACTTACATTGATAAAATATTTCTGGAAATTTTAGCAAATAGAATGGAGGTCATTCAACCTCAAATGGTCGCTTTTTCTGTCCCATTTCCTGGTAATTTATATGCATCTTTTCGAGCGGCACAGTTTATTAAAAAACACTATCCAGCAGTTAAAATTGCAATGGGTGGTGGATTTCCAAATACAGAATTGCGGTCATTGAATGATGCACGTGTATTTGAGTTTTTTGATTTCATTACGCTTGATGACGGAGAACGTCCGATTGAAAATTTGATTCAACATCTGGAGGGAAATAGAACCATCTCTGATTTAAAAAGAACTTTTACTTTATTGGATGGAAAGGTGGCTTATATCAACAATTCTAAAGATCCAGATTACAAGCAAGCGGAAGTTGGAACGCCTGATTACAGTGATTTGAAATTAGACAGTTATATTTCCGTTATTGAAATTGTGAATCCAATGCACCGTATGTGGAGCGATGGTCGTTGGAATAAGCTGACAATGGCGCATGGTTGTTATTGGGGGAAATGTACATTTTGTGATATTTCTTTGGATTACATCAAGCTTTATGAACCTGTCACCGCAAGTTTATTATGCGATAGAATAGAGGAGTTGATTGCTCAAACAGGTCAAAATGGATTTCATTTTGTTGACGAAGCAGCACCACCAGCATTAATGCGCGCTCTGGCCTTAGAGATTTTAAGAAGAAAAATAACAGTTAGTTGGTGGACAAACATTCGTTTTGAAAAAAGTTTCAGCAAAGATTTGTGTTTATTGCTCAAAGCATCTGGTTGTATTGCCGTTTCTGGTGGGCTAGAAGTGGCATCAGATCGTTTGTTGGAATTAATTGACAAAGGAGTTTCGGTTGCTCAGGTTGCACAAGTGACAAGGAATTTTACAGAAGCAGGAATCATGGTTCACGCCTATTTGATGTATGGGTATCCAACCCAAACGATTCAAGAAACAGTTGATTCGCTTGAAATGGTGCGACAATTATTTGAAATCGGAATTTTACAATCAGGTTTTTGGCATCAATTTGCTTTGACAGTGCACAGTCCAGTTGGTTTAAATCCATTGAAATACGGTGTTCTTAAAGAAACAGAAGAAATTGGAACTTTCGCTAATAACGATATTCAATTCAAAGATAAAACGGGTATAGATCACAACTTGTTCAGTTATGGGTTAAAGAAATCATTGTACAATTTTATGCACGGAATTGGGTTTGATTTACAGTTACAAGAATGGTTTGATTTTAAAATACCGAGAACCAAAATTCTAGCTAATTTCATTGAAATAGCCTTAAACGAGGAAGATGCCATTTTTATTAAACCTTCCGCTAAAGTTGTGTGGATTGGGAATTCTCCTTCTATTCGTTTTTTCACCAAGACGAAAAAAGGACGTGAATTTGACATGGCAGAAGTTAAAATTCATACAAAAAAAGAAGCTATTATTGTTGCTGTTTCTAAAAGTGAAGGAGAGTGGTTGATGTCAATTTTTGAATTGATAGCTGTTTCAAATAAGAAAATCCTAACGTTTCAAGATGTGCGCGAGCATTATGAAAAAACAAATACTGAAGATTTCGAACCTTTCTTTTATGGCAAATCAATTTATACGCTAAGAGATTCAGGATTATTGATTTTGTAAATCCCATAGAATTTATCTTCTTCCCAAGAACTCAAACTTTCATCAGCATTAGCGTTTTACTTCGCGCAGTTGCGGCTCGCGGAGGAGTTTACGACGTAGCAATAGAGCATACGCACGGAGCGAAAAGTAAAACCGCGTTCCGGAGGAAATGCCTAATGAAAGTTTAAAAGCAGTTTTTGCATACTTTTTTCTGCTTGAAAAAAAGTATGAGAGAAAATAATTTGGTTCAATTAATCCCAATTTTTTGAATAACTAAACTATTTTAGTAGCAACGTCTCACTATCAATCATCGTCACCCATTTCCCCATTTTTTTCTGAATGATTTTAAAATGGTGCACTTCTTCCGGACTCACAAATGATATCGCTTCTCCTGGATTTTCGGCTCGACCAGTTCTACCAATTCTGTGAATGTAATCTTTTGGTGAACGAGGAAGCTCGTAATTGATTACGCAGGGTAAGAATGTGATATCAATTCCACGAGAAATCAAATCTGTTGCAACCAAAACACGCAATTTCCCTTCTTTAAAATTCTCTAATGCTTTTGTTCTTGCTTGTTGACTTTTCTTACTGTGAATTGCCATGGCGTTGATTCCATTTTTCTGCAATTTATCCGTTATTTTATCGCAATTGAATGTCGAAGACGCAAAAACTAATACTTGTCTGAGGTCATTGGTTTTGATTAAATACCTTAAAAGTGGACCTTTTTTTTCTTCTGAAACAAAGTATCCAAGTTGTGAAATCAAATCAATGTTATTTTCCTCCTCTTCGATTTTAATCACCAAAGGATCATTCAATAAAATGCGATTAATTGAATCAACATCGTCACTTAAAGTAGCGGAGAAAAGTAAGTTTTGACGTTTTTTTGGAAGCAAAGAAAAGATACGATTCATTTCATCTTTGAATCCGAGATTCAACATCTTATCCGCTTCGTCTAAAACCAACGTATCGATTGCCGAAAGAGAAACGGCATTTGAATCAACTAATTCTAATAAACGACCAGGAGTTGCAACTAGTATGTTGACACCCATCATCGCTTTCATTTGCGGATTGATTGCAACTCCGCCATAAACAGCCATTGTTTTCAAAGGCGTTGTCAATGCAGAATTGAACAATTGAAAAACTTCACGTACTTGAACTGCCAATTCTCGTGTTGGAACAACTACCAAAACATTGATGTGCCTGTTTCTAGAAAGCTTATTCCCTTCCAAATTCATTAAAATTGGCAAAACGTAACTGGCAGTTTTACCAGAACCCGTTTTTGCTATTCCAAGAACATCTTTTTTCTTTAAGATCGCAGGGATTGCTTCTTTTTGAATTGGAGTTGGTTCTGTGAAATCTTGACGGCCTAAAGCCTCAATTAATGATGAAGAGATTCCTAAAGATGAAAAAGGCATTTGATTGTTTTAATTAATTGGGTGCAAGATAAGCCTTATTTAATTATTCGGCTCAATATGAATCAAGACATGACCTAATTCTGGAATTTCTTGGCGCAAGGTATCTTTCAATTTATGAGCCAAATCATGACCTTCTTTGACAGAAATTGTTGCGTCAACAGTGGCATGTAAATCCACATGGTATTTCATTCCGGCTTTGCGAATAAAGCATTTCTCAGTGTCTTCTATTCCTTCAACGGAATGTGAAACTTGTCGAATGGTATCAATTAAATCGTCGTAAACATGCTCATCCATGATTTCTGCGAGAGCAGGACGGAAAATTAAATAACTGTTATAAAGAATAAATCCAGCAGCAAAAAGTGCGGCCCAATCATCCGCTGTTTCATACCCTTTTCCAAAAAATAAAGCGATTGAAATACCTGTAAATGCTGCAATGGAAGTAATCGCATCACTTCTGTGATGCCATGCATCTGCTTTTAAAGACGAACTATTTGTTTCTCTACTTTTCTTTATAACAATGCGATAAGATGCCTCTTTCCAAAGAATTATTGCTCCTAAAACAATTAAAGTCCATGCTTTTGGTAAATCATGTGGCGTTTGAATATTGATAATACTTTCATAACCAATAATCGTGGCAGATGTAATGAGGAATCCAACAACCAAAAAAGTAATTAGCGGTTCGGCACGACCATGACCATATGGATGATTTTCATCAGCCGGTCGACTCGAATATTTTAACCCGAACAACACTAAAAACGAAGAAAAAATATCAGTAGTGGATTCAATAGCATCTGCAATCAACGCATAAGAATTACCAAAATAACCGGCCACACCCTTGATTAAAGCCAGACTTGCATTTCCAACAATGCTGAAATAAGTTGTTTTGATAGCTGTTTCTTCGTGTGTCATTTTTTTGTCAGTGAGTATATCGAAGTGCCTTTTTACTTCTTCCTTTTTACTTTTTCTCTCAGACAGTAAAGTTCAACATAATTCTTCTTATAAACCTAATATTCTTCTTTAAAACGATTCTTGTTTTTCGAATTGTTTTTTTTGATAGCTTTGAATAACTTAAAACTTAACTCATGAATTTATTGATTCCAGCCGGCGTACTTGTATTGATTTTAATCGCCTCTTTTATTTCCGTGCAACAGGGAACGATTGCTGTTGTTACCATGTTCGGTAAATACCGCAGAATATTAACACCAGGATTGAATTTCAGAATTCCTGTTTTAGAGAAAATATTTAGCAGAGTTTCTATTCAAAATAGAGCAATAGAAATGGAATTTCAAGCAATTACACAAGATCAAGCAAATGTTTATTGCAAAGCGATGCTGGTTTATGCTGTTTTGAATGCAGATGAAGACACGGTTAAAAATGTTGCCTTTAAATTCATGGATCAACGCAGTTTCTCTCAAGCATTGATTCGAACAATTGAAGGTTCTGTCAGAGGATTTGTTGCAACAAAAAAGCAAGCAGAAATATTATTATTAAGAAGAGAAATCGTTGACGATGTGA
>JBILYS010000094.1:0-6567 GCA_044377625.1 Crocinitomicaceae bacterium | reverse complement strand
TATATGCACTGAATAAACAAGGAAAAGAATTTCCTGTTGAAATAAGTTTAAGTAGCTATACGAATGGAGACGAAACATTGGTAATGGCATCAATAAACGACATTACTATTCGAAAAGCGGAACAAGAAAAACTAGAAAGTGACAAATTTGAATTAGAAAAAAGAGTGGAAGAAAGAACGTTCGACCTTTACAAAAGTCAACAACTGCACGAAACCGTTGCTCGAAACTTCCCAAATGGGGTAATTATGGTCCTGGATGAAGATTTCAATTATGTCTTTGTTGAAGGAAAAGAAATGTACAAAAAAGGAATTATTAGTAAAGACCTCATTGGCACAAGTTTTCTTAAGCGCATTAACCCCGATGCAGTAGATGAAATCAAACTATTTTTACAAAGAGTTTTTGAAGGGAAGAATAGCAGTTTAGAAACAAGATCGAGTAATAACGTGCATTTACTCAACGCTGTAGGAATAGATAATGGTGACGAAAAAATCAAACAAATACTTGTAGTTTCAACCAACATTACAAAAGTTAAAAAAGCGGAAGAAGACATCTTACGATTACTTAAAAATGAACAAGATCTGGGAAAACTGAAATCCCGTTTCGTCTCAATGGCTTCTCACGAATTTAGAACGCCTTTAACGTCAATATTAAATTCAACGAATCTACTTTCTAAGTATATTGAAATTGAAAATAGCCAAGAAAAGCAACTAAACAATATCAGTCGTATCAAGCTGTCATTAAAACACCTTCTAAGTATTCTTGATGATTTCCTTTCTCTAGATAGATTAGAACAAAGAGAAATTGCAGTTCGTGAGACAGATTTTATAATACACGATTTTTGCAAGGAAATTATAGATTCATTTACGGGAATTATAAAAAACACTTCCTTAATTAAATATACCCATACAGGAGATGACAACGTCACTACTGATATCAACATCTTCAAGAATATTTTAAACAATTTACTTTCTAATGCTATTAAATATTCACCTGAATTTAGTGAAATAATCCTCGAAACGTCATTGGAAAATAATACATTAAAAATAGTAGTAACAGATTTTGGAATAGGTATACCCCAAAATGAGCAAAAAAATCTCTTTGATCGCTTTTTCAGAGCGGAAAATGCCGTCAATATTCAAGGAACAGGTCTTGGATTAAATATTGTGAAAAACTATTTGGACTTACTCGATGGCCGAATTAATTTTACAAGTGAACAAAATAAAGGAACCGTTTTTACTGTTGAAATCCCCATTAAATAAGGAAGTATGCCATAAAACATTTTGGTGTTAGTATGATCTTCTATTAAACAAATGGAAGATTATACTTGACCTTCTTTTTCCCCTGAATCAAGCGTAAAAGAACTTCATCATTTATTATCCTTACTCCAACTTTTAGGTACAAAAAAATGGCTGTCATAAATGACAGCCATTTCGCAAATTGAATATCAAACAAATTTATCTAATAATTACAATTCGCTTCACTACTACTTCTTCACCAAAATAAATATTCATTAAGTAAGTTCCTTCAGCATATTGCTCAACATTTACGTCAAACTTGTTACTGTTTGGAACATCTTCAAATACTACTTTACCAGCAGGATCAACCATTACGATTTTATTTGCCAATGTACTGGTTCCTAAATCGATTGTGATTTTATCTGTAGCTGGATTAGGATACACATTCAATGTTCCATGGTTGTATACCTCTTCAATCCCAATTGTAACTTCAACTGTAAAGAAACTCATTTGCTCACATCCATTTGCATCTATCATGGTTACATAATAAGTCCCTGGCAATATTGCAGTTAAATCTTCAGATGTTGAACCATTATTCCATGCAAAAGAATAAGGACCTGATCCTCCAGTAACTGTAATGTCAATATTTCCATCTGCATTTGTAGCTCCACTTGCATTCGTTACAGTTCCATTTATAATTAATGGATTTGTTGGAGCATTAACTACAAAATTTGCAGCAACATCACAACCATTGTCATCCGTAACGATTACACTATAGGTACCAGCATTTAAATTAAATACATCTTCTGTATTTTCAAAATTAGACCAATGGAAGTGATAAGGTATAGTGCCACCTGACATTGTCAAATTAATAACCCCATTATTCCCACCTGCACATGACACATCAATTACATCCGATGCTAAGACCAAATTTTGAGGCTGAGTAACGCTATAATTATGTGTAACAACACAACCATTGGCATCACGCGCATATACTGTATAAGCTAAAGATCCTGCCAAATTATTGAAATACCCAGATGTTTGGTAATTTACTCCATCTAAGCTAAATTGAATAGAACCTGTTCCGCCGAAAGCAGTAGCGTTTATTGCGCCATCAGCTGCACCAAAACAAGATACTCTCAACACACCTGCAGAAAGGTGGATTTGATGCGCTGTTTCAATGAAAATTGAAGCAGTACCCTCACAACCACCAGCATCTTTGACTGTTATAATATAAGCTCCAGGTGAAAGATTCTCGAACAACGGTGAAGATTGGAAAGTAAATCCATTAATACTGTATGCTAATGTCCCAGAACCTCCTCCAGCTAAAACAGAAATTGTACCATTGCTAGCGCCAAAACAAGTTACATCTGTCTCATTTAACAAAATTGTGAATCCGCTTGGTTGGCTTACGGTAACACTCACTTCGCCTGTACAGCCATTTGCATCTTTAGCAATTACATTATAATTACCTGCAGTTAATCCAGCAAAAACGTTAGAAGTTTGGAAAGTTGATCCATCAAGACTGTATGTTATTAATCCTGTTCCTCCTGATGTAGTATTAATTGTTATACTTCCATCATCACCACCATTACACGATACATTTGTATGTGTCCAAGTAGCAATTGATGGACCATCAGAGTCAGAAACTAATGCCTCAAAATTTGCTTCACATCCTGTTCCGTCTGTTACATGAACACCATATTCATTTGAATGTAATCCAACAAAGTTTCCTGTTCCATTAATTTGAAGTCCTTCATTAAGGTTATAAACATAACCACTGCCAGATCCTCCTGAAGCAATAATTAATATATTACCGTTGAAATTTCCACATGTAGAGTTTCCTGTTACAACTGAAGCTACAATTTGAGTTGGTTGCCCAATTGTCACTGAAGTATTTCCTGAACAGCTATTTCCATCCATCACTTCGATGAAGTATACGCCAGATTCAAGATCGTAGAAATCACCAGACGTTTGCTCACCAGTTGAATTCAATGCGTATAAATATTCTCCATTTCCTCCTGTTGCTGAAACATGAATTTCTCCATCACCACTTTCGAAACAAGATAAGCCAACCCATGAATCAACAGTCACTACTATTGGAGCAGGTTGAGTAACGGTAATGTTTGAAGTTGAAAGACATCCAGCAGCATCTTTAACAGTAACAGTATATAATCCAGCCGCCAATCCTGAGAAATTAGAACTTGATTGGAAATTGACACCATAAATACTATATGTCATTGTTCCTGTTCCACCAACTACAGGGCCGACATCAATTTGTCCGTCACTTAGTCCATAACAAGAAGTTGGTGTTTGACTCGCTGTCCATTGAGCAGCAGATGGTTCTGAAATTGTTATTTCTCCAATTGAACCAATACATCCAACAACATCTTTTACCATTGGCGTATAATTACCTGCCGTTAAACCAGTAAAAACACCTGATACTTGCCATGTTTCACCACCATCTATAGAATACTGAAGTGCACCTGTTCCTCCAGAACCAATAACTGTTATTGCTCCGTCTGAATCACCATTACAAGCAATTGTTAAATACTGAACTAAGGTTAAAGAAGGTGATGTTGTATTGTTAATGGTAACAGTTGTTGTACTATCAACACAACCTTGATCGCTATCCATCAAGTATATCGTATAAGCAGCAGCAGCAAGTCCAGTAAATGAACCATTTACTTGATAATTTGCGTTGTCAATACTATAAGAGATTGTACCATTTCCACCTGTTGCCACTGCAACGAAAGCACCATCTGAATTTCCACAAGTTGCCAAGGTTGTATTTATTGGTAAAGTAACGTTCATTTGATTTGGTTCTGTCAACACCACTGAAGTAGCACCTGAAACTGTACATCCAATTGCATCTTTAACAGATACATTATATGTTCCTGCATTTAAACCACTAAAATTTGTTCCTGCTTGGTATGTTCCACCAATGCTATACGTATATGGTACTGCACCAAACGAACCTGTAAGGTCAATTTCTCCATCTCCTGTTCCATAGCATGTTAAGTCAGTCTCAACAGCATTAACAGCTAAACCAACAGACACTTGCATTGTATATGTATCTTGACAAGTTGCACCATTCCAATCATCAATCGTAGTAGTCAACGTAACGGTGTGAACACCTGGTGTATTGAAAGTAAATGATGGGTTCTCTAATGTAGAAGTTCCTAATCCTCCAAAATTCCAAGAATAAAGCGTTGCACCTCCTGAATATCCAGGCTCTGTAATTTGATTAAACATTCTTGATGTCGTAAACTCAGAATTATCAGTGAAAGCAACTGATCCACCTACTGGAACACAAACAGTGTTTGCTGTAAAATTAGCGTTATTACTATTTGTGATAAATGGCTCAAGATATAAATCTCCACCCGTACCTAAACTATACCAGTTACTTGATGTAGATACACGATAAGAAGATAAATCCTCTCCTACACCGTCATTACCAGTATGTTTAATGAAAAATGGTGCACCTTCATTATACTCAACAACGAGTGCAAAGTTCTGTGAAACAGCAGTATTTGGAAAGTTTGCAGTAGTGCTACTTAACCAAGGATTCCATACTGCATTTGTTTGAGCAATCATACTAGTAGGTCGATTATTAACATCAACATTGTATATCCCAACTCTAACAATGATGTTGTGAAGGTGAGGGTTGTCACCATATACTTTAACACTCGATATTACTCCTGAACCAGAATAATGATACGTTTGAGCAACACTGCGTCTCGGCGATCCATTGCTAACTAATACTAAGTCGGTCCCCCCGATATTTTTCGACGGGACATATTCGACCTCGTCGTAACATTGCGCATATAAACCGGTTGCCCCGGCTATCAGCATCATTAAAATTGATGTAGTTATCTTTTTCATCATGTTTGGTTTTAATTAATAATTAAGATTAACGTTTCAAAATTATTTATAGACCATTGGAGTTTAGATGACAAGTGTTAACGCCTTAAATGATAATTATCAACTAGAGATGAAAGCCTTAGTAAAATCGGTTTTTTCAGCAGAAACTTTTGTTTGTTTTTTAGATAAAATAATTTGACTACTATTAAAAAACTCAAACAGTAGGTTATAAGATTTGAATAAATAAATCATCCCATCAGAAAACAATCAATCCGATTTTGAACTGAAATAAACATTTATAATCTAGATTGCCTAAACATTAATGAGAGATAATAAAACGATAATAGCAAAGTTCAATCTTCTAATTGAATTCTATCGAAATTTGCAGCAAAGTCTTAGAGTTTGGGATGAGTAGTTGGGATGAAAGTTCCCTTTTTTCTTAAGTTTAAGCAGTTTTGATTTTTAGTTTTATTGAAAGTAAACTCACCCAACTCTTACACCTTTATTTTATTTTATATGGAGTTATTTTTTATTAGTTTCGGTGCCTTATTTTCAGTTATAAACCCGTTGGGCACACTTCCGATTTTCATTGGTCTAACGCAAGAAAAGGAAAAAAAAGTCATTATCGAAACAGCAATACGCACTGCCATAAATATGTTACTAATCCTAAACGTTGCATTTTTTTTCGGTCAATATATGCTTTCATTTTTCGGTATCAGTATTCAATCCTTGAAAATTGCTGGTGGTCTGATTATAGCAACGTCAGGATTCGCCTTACTAACCGGTAATTTCACGAAACATAAGGGGATGAAGCAAAGAGAAAAAGAGGATGCTTTTAAGCGATCTGAAATTTCATTAACACCCCTTGCCATTCCGATGCTTGCTGGACCTGGATCAATTTCCTTACTTATAAGTTTTCATGAACAGCACAAAACAGTGATGGAACAAATAACGCTTATTTCAGCGATAGTAACAACGTGTATAGCAACTGCTATTATTCTATTAAGTTCTAGGGTAATCATGAAAGCATTGGGTGCCTCAGGTATTAATGCACTTTCCCGAATTATAGGATTTATTGTTATTTCAATTGGGGTGGAATACGTTTTATCAACCGTTTTAAGTATTCTAAAGACAGTATAGTTTAGGGCTTAAAGAAATAATAGAAAATTATCATCGAAAGGGAAACGATAAGTTGTATACTATAAGTATTCAATGTAACGAGAACTTATTTTTCCGTCAACTCTCCACAAATACTTTTCTCCAATTCTTTTACCAATTTCTTTTTGTCAGATTCATTTTCTAACAAAAACATCAATTTGGTCAATGCTGCTTCAGTCGTTAAATCATTTCCACTGACAACACCAATTTTACTAAAGAACGAACTCGTTTCGTATTTTCCTTGTTGCACGGCACCAGAACTGCATTGTGTAATGTTTAAGACAATTCCTCCAGCTTCTATATAATGTCC
>JBILYS010000092.1:0-6600 GCA_044377625.1 Crocinitomicaceae bacterium | reverse complement strand
TTCAACGATAATGCTGATTACATTATTTTTACAACCCTACATTTTCAAGTTTTTTATTTTTAATCGTATCAAGAAAAAACTTAATCCGGTCACATTTTTCACTCTAATTTTCAGTATTATTCTTTTCAGTTACTTCTTCATTGGCAGTATTCTTTTAAGTATTTTCCTGATATTCATACTAATGCCTTTCCCTATAAAAAAGGTAAAAAAACGTGCTTTTCTGAACTATCTTATTTCAAAATTGACAAAATCCGTTATATACTTCGGTTTTCATCTTAAAAAACGGATTTTTATTGACAACGTTGATTTCAACAAACCAAAAATTATTGTTGCCAATCATTCTTCTTTTCTTGATATTTTGCTTGTTTTAATGATCAATCCTAAGACTGTCATTATGGTAAAAAGTTGGGTCTATAATTCGCCCGTTTTCGGGGTTTTTATTCGATATGCAGGATTTCCTTATGCGAAGGAAGGGGCTTCAATGAATTTAATTGAAATTCAAAAAAGAATCGACGAAGGATATTCCATTGTTATTTTCCCGGAAGGAACAAGAAGTACTGATGGCGAAATGAATCGTTTTCACAAAGGCGCATTTTATCTCGCACAAGAATTAAAATTAGACATTCAACCTTTATTATTAATTGGAGTTAGGGAAGTCAATCCGAAAAATGATATTTTGTTTAATCGCGGCCATTTAATAGTTAAAGCATTAGACGCTATTCCATATTCTGATCATGCGAATTATAACGAAACAACAAAAAGAGTCAAAAAATTAATGAAGGAAGGAATGATTCACTGGCACAAAGAATTGGCTGGTATTGATTTCTGGGAACCGAAAATAATAAAAAATTATCTTTTAAAAGGTCCAATTCTAGAATGGTATGTTCGTGTAAAATGGAAGTTAGAGAAGAAAAACTTTGCCTATTATGACACATTAATTGATGATCGGAAAACAATATATGATTTTGGTTGTGGTTATGGATACCTGAGTTATTACTTACATTATAGAGATAAAACACGGCAAATTATAGGAATTGATTATGACAAAGATAAAATTGACGTAGCTGATAACTGTGTGAAATTATCTGAAGAAATTAAATTCGTATGTAATGATCTCAGGACCCAATTAATTGAAAAATGTGATGTCGTTTTTTTAAATGATGTGTTGCATTATTTAGCATTCACTGATCAACAAAAAATATTGAATGACATTGAAGACAAATTAAATAATAATGGGATTATCTTTATACGCGATGGATTAAAGGATGACAAAAAATCTCACAAAATGACCAAAATAACAGAAATACTTTCTACAAAGATTTTCGGGTTTAATAAATCTGAAAATCCATTAGAATTTATTTCTGAGCTTCAAATTAATGAATTTGCAAAAGAAAAAAAACTGAGTATTGAAATTATTAAACATTCGAATACCACTTCAAATGTTCTAATAATATTACGGAAAAAAGTAGTTTAATGAATCAAGAGAAACAATATGATTTTATAATTGTTGGAAGTGGAATCGGGGGACTTTCATCAGCTGTTGTTTTAGCAAAAAATGGCTATTCAGTTCTCGTTTTAGAAAAAAACAATCAAATTGGTGGAGCATTACAAGTATTCAGTCGTGACAAATGTATTTTTGATACTGGTGTGCATTATATTGGTGGACTAGACAAAGGTGAGAACCTTTATCGCATGTTTAAATATCTTGGAATTTATGATTCATTAAAATTAAGATCTTTAGATAGAGATTGTTTTGATTTAATAAGAATGCCAGATGGTAAATCATATCCTCATGGTCAAGGATATGAATCTTTCACTTCACAACTTATAAGCTTGTTTCCAGATGAAGAAAATGCTATTTTTTCCTTTTGTGAAAAATTAAAGGAAATCTGTGACTTTTTCCCATTGTATAATTTAGAATTAGGAGACGAACAAGCTTACTATAATAATCCTGAAATATTATCATTAGGCGCATGGGATTATGTGAATTCAATAACGAATAATAAATTATTGAGATCTATACTTCTTGGCTCTGGTCCTTTATATGCGGGTGATCAACAATCTACACCTTTATATGTAGTAGCTCTAATTATGAACAGTTACATTAAAGGAAGTTACCGATTGGTTGATGGTGGTTCTCAAATAGCAAAACTACTTGTTCGAGAATTAAGAAAATATGATGGTGAAATTTTAAAACGAAAAGAAGTTATTAGTGCTAATTATGGAGATGATAAAAACATCACTTCTGTAGTTTGTGCTGATGGAACAGAATACCGTGCAAAAAACTTCATTTCGAATATGCATCCTTCATTGACAATTGATGTTTTTGGGAAGGAAAAATTTAGACCAGCATATCGAGATAGAGTTCAAAAATTGGAAAATACGGCATCGTCATTCATGGTTTATTTTTCACTTAATGAGAAATCTTTTCCTTACTACAATTATAATATTTATGAGCACTTTTCTTATGATTGTTGGAATTCAATAAACGACAATTCTGAAAATTGGCCACATACTTTATATGTGTGTACACCAGCATCTTCAAAGTCTGAAGAATTTGCTGAATCTGTATGTGTTATGTGTTATATGAACCTAAAAGATGTAGCCGAATGGGAAAATACATACAATACTACAATTGATCCTTCTGAAAGAAATGCTGCATATCTTCAGTTTAAAAAAGACAAAGAAGAACAAATAATCAAAAGATTGGAAACGAGATACCCTGATTTTAGATCATGTATTAAAAATGTTTACAGCTCAACACCATTAACTTACAGGGATTATATTGGCACGCCAGAAGGTTCATTATATGGTATTAAAAAAGACTACAATAATCCTATTGGCACTACTATCAATTCAAAAACACGCGTGCCAAATCTATATTTAACAGGTCAAAACATAATATTTCATGGAATATTGGGTGCCACAATTGGTGCTTTTGTGACCTGTTTTAACTTTGTAAATCACATTGAAATAATAAAAAAAATTAATGAATATGAAAAATGATTTCGACATTATCGTAATCGGTGCAGGTCCAGCTGGAACTATTGCATCGTGTAAACTCATGAAGGAAGGATTTACTGTGAAGATTATTGAGAAAATGGAATTTCCAAGATTTGTAATCGGCGAAAGTTTATTGCCACATTCAATGGATTATCTTGACGAATTAGATTTATTAAAATGTGTTGAAGATCAAAAATTTCAACTGAAAACCGGTGCTTGTTTTTATCACAATGAGCAACGATGCGATTTTCTTTTTAAGGATCAATTTACAAAAGGATGGGATTACACGTTTCAAGTGAAAAGAGCGGATTTTGATAGTGCTTTGGCCAAAGAAACAGCAAAAAAAGGAGCTGACGTAGAATTCAATGCTGAAGTTTTACTTGTTGAAAATGGTCCATCTCAGCAAAAGGTGAAATATTTAAATGCTCAAAAAGAAGAGATAAATTTAACGTCTCGATTTGTTGTTGATGCAAGTGGATATGGGCGTGTTTTGCCTCGTATGTTCGATTTAGAAGTCAAAGTACCTACACCACCAAGAGGAGCTATTTTTTCACATTTTGATGATAGTAAACGAACAGAAGAAGATGGACGAAATATTTTTATCCATGCTTTTAACAATAATACATGTTGGATATGGTCAATACCATTTTCAGATGGAACAGCATCTGTAGGAATTGTTGGTGATTCTGCGATTATAACAAAGTATTCAGAAAATGATGGTGAAGGCTTCAAAAAAATGGTGGGTGAATTTCCTGGTTTGTCTGGTAGATATGCCGACGTTGAATACAAATTTGAACCCCGTGTTATTTTAAATTATGCCGTTTCTGTAAAACAATTGTATGGTGAAGGATATATTCTATGCGGTAATAGTACAGAATTTCTAGACCCTGTTTTTAGTTCAGGTGTAACGTTGGCTATTTCTTCGGGCTATAAAGCTGCTACAATTGTAAGTGAACATTTAAAAGGTAAAGAGGTCAATTTCGAAGATTACAGTATTGAGTTGAAAAAAGGAATTGATGTATTTAGAAGTTATGTGAATGGCTGGTATGATGGAACATTGCAAACAATTTTCTTTTCGGATAAAACTAATGAGGATATGAAACGTCAAATATGCTCAGTACTTGCTGGATATGTTTGGGATGAATCAAACCCATTTGTTAAAAAACATGCAACTGTCTTAAAAACATTATCTAAAATTATTGAGATGTAATAAAAAAAGGTGTGAAATACAATTCACACCTTTTTTTTAAAAATTTTAAGTTTTTTATTTAGGGCCATAGGTTTTTTTCCAATTTTTGTATTTCACATCTCTTATTGAAATAATAACATCATAGAATGTTTTTGCCCAATAATTTCTTAAGCCAAATCCACCTGGTTTAGTAACAAATGATTCGTATAAAAGCACTTCATTATTTGTTAAATTTATTGCAACAAAATGGTACTTTGCTTCTTCTTTCGTTTTATTTAAATAATCAGCAACCATCAATAAACCGATTCCTGCTTTTTCTTCAAAATTGTATTTCTTGATAAAAAGGGCAATATCTTCTTTCGTATAATTCGGTTGTTCATCGGATTCCAAATCTTCAATAGCCGTATTGTTATTAATCTTTTCGATGCTAGAAATTTTCAAATTGATATTTTCTTTTCGAATCATTCCTTCAATGTTATATTTCTCATACTCGTTTAGAATTAAATTATTCCAACCAGAAAAATATTTATCCTTAATAACAGCTGCACCAGTAGTTCCTGCCTCTGCAAATTGAGAAAACTCGCCAATCAACTTAACATGCGAAAAATCAATTCCCAACCATGTGATTTTTGTTTCAGACTTAGTAAATAAATCCTCTATTTTTTGTGAGATCCCAAAACAACTAATTAATGAGAAAACGGTGATTAAGTAAACAACTTTTTTCATAATTCAACTTTTAAATAAATACTATTTTTTCTGGTTTTCGTAAATTCTTTTTATACACCTGAGCTTGAATCACTTCTAATGCTTCGAATTTAAAAGTAGGAATAACTTTTAATCTTGATTGGCATTTTTCAACAATTAATTTAAATATCGTTGAATCCATTAACTCTTTTTGCAACAAAATTGTGATTAGATCATTTTGAAAATCGTCTTTTGAGACGATAATTTTATAACAAATCACCTCTTCAATAACATCGAAAACGTCAAAAATAGTTTGCGGAAAAATAGTAGTCCCTTTGAATTTAATCATTTGATTTTTTCGACCTACTATTGGCCCTAATCTTGGTGAACTACTACCACAACTGCATATTTTCGTAAAGCGTTTAGCAATGTCTCCCGTTTTATATCTTACTAAAGGAGTTCCAGTAGTTACTAAGGTAGTAATAACAATTTCACCTTCCTCACCATCTTCAACTTCATTTCCATTTTCATCTAAAACTTCAAGAAAGAGCAAGTTTTCATTCAAATGACAACCTTGCTGTGCATGACATTCAGTAAAAGCTGTTGCCATTTCAGTGCACGCATAAGTTGAATAAAGGTTTACATTCCAATCTTTTGTTATTCGATTACCAAGTACATTTAAATTAAACTTATCATCTCGAATTGATTCACCAATACAAACAATCGTTTCAACTGAATTATCGAGTAAGCTAATTCCATTTTTTTTCGCGTAATCAATTAAAATCAGAATAAAACTTGGAACTGCAATTAAAACTCGCGGTTTATATTTTAAGATAGATGTCCATTGAAGTTCTGGTACTCCGGGTCCAATACGAATAATCCCAGCTTTCAATTCCTGAATTCCCAAATAATAAGCAATACCAGCCATAAATTGCCGGTCGATTGTAGTCATTAATTGCACCAAATCACCCTCCTTTACCCCTGCGAGTGAGAGTGAATCTCTTTCATTTATTGCTAACCGTTTTAAATCTGATCTACTTAAATAAATGGTAACTGGATCTCCCATTGTTCCAGATGTTGTAACAAAATCAGCAATTTCTGACAATGGAACAGCTAAAAAATCTAAATTATTTTCAGAAAGATCATCCTTGCATGTAAAAGGAAGTTTTCTCCATTCGTGAAAACTTAATTCGTTACTAACAGTATTAATACCTTTAAATGACTTTTTGTAAAAATTGGAATTTTGCAAAACATACGTTAATGTTTGCGTCAAAGCTTCTGGTATTAATTGTTGAGTTTGCATTACTTCTTTTTATTTTGACAATCCTTTATTAAATTTTCTAATTCCATTTTAATATTTAAGGATGCTACGTTCTTAGTAAGTGCAATCGTAAACATTTTATGTGCAGCATTGTAATTTTTCTTTTTCAAATAATATTTTCCTAACATTTCAAAAGTCACATACGATTCTTGATTGTTAGTGATGAAATCTTTAATTTCTACTGCTGTTAGCGTTAATTCCCTTCCCAAAATTACATATTGGCTGATCCGCTTTTTCGCTGCCTTAAAAGCTTTAAACTGCTTATATTCATTAGAGTATAAAAATGTAGAAGATTTCAATTTGTCGGTTATTGTTCCTTTCTTCAACTTAAAAGTTTTCTTTAAATCGAATCCAATAAATTCACCTAATTGGTAATTGGTTGTAGAAACAT
Organism: Crocinitomicaceae bacterium; assembly: GCA_044377625.1. GTDB lineage: Bacteria > Bacteroidota > Bacteroidia > Flavobacteriales_D > Crocinitomicaceae > M0103. The sequence goes on along the minus strand of JBILYS010000092.1, from coordinate 12 downwards.
AGAACATGTAAC
>JBILYS010000091.1:0-6614 GCA_044377625.1 Crocinitomicaceae bacterium | reverse complement strand
CTCCAAATTCCATCACATAACGGTAATAAAAATCGAGTGGACAACTCAAATATTTATTAAGGGTTGAGGCCGAAACAGACTTGTCGAACATGTCATCGATTCGCTTTAAAATTTCATCTGTTTTATGAATTTCTTGTACGGCTTCTGTTTCACTGGTTTTGTTTGGAATGGTATAAAATTGTTTTCCGATTGTAATTTTAGGATTGATTCGACTCAATTCTAACTCTAATTGCAACAAATAACGGCTCGCTTCATTGCTTCCAATACTTTCTTGTGCGCTGGTGTAGGTAACCCACATATCCGTGCAATGGTGCAATAATCGATAAAAATGGTGCGCAAAAAGTCCTTGTTTATCTCTTGGTGTTGGCAAATTAAAATACGCTCTTAAATCCATTGGAATCATTGTTTGAATTGGATTTGTTGGAGGCATTTTACCTTCGTTTAATCCTAAAACAATGATTTTTTTGAAATCAAGTAAACGGGTTTCTAAAAGTCCCATGATTTGTAAACCGTCCAACGGATTTCCATGATATGCGACAGATTTTGTATTCCAATGTTGTTGAAATAAGTGCCTAAAGCTTTTAAGCGACATCGCTGGTAATCCTTCTTTTACCAAGTTTTCAAAATCCAATAATGCTTGATCAAAACCTTGAACAATTGCTTTTTCAAATGCATCTTCTTCCGAAAAATTACTGAATAAAAGTTCATTCAAAGAACGAATTGCCTGCATTGCAATTTCCCAATTCCCTGCCCAATTTTGAGTTAAGTGTGCTAAAATAGCATCAGGAACAGCACCAATTTTGATTTTTGTGACAGTTTGGAAAATGCTGTTTTTCCGAATTAGTTCCGTTTCCAATTGTGTAATCGCAACTTTTTCTTCTTTTTTTAAAACAGCTGTTAGAAAAGGATGATTCCACATTTTTTGTAAATCATGAATGTATATCGCCTCAGATTTAAAACGTGTTTTGTTTTCTTGAATGGAGAAGATTAAATCAACCCACGTTCGCAAAGAAGTGTTTTTCAATGGCAATCCAAGTGTAATATTTGCCTGACCAATTTTCTTTGGAAGATTTCGCAAAAGCGGCGCAATTAAACTCTCATCTGCTAAAAGAACAAGTGTTTCATCAATCTCTTCTTTTGAAAATTCGTCAAGAATTGTTGCTGCAACTTTGACTTGGCCTGTTTGCTGGGCACATTCAATAATTTCAATATGCTTTGTTGAATTCTTTAAATTATCTTCCACAAAAGGTAACTCTTTCATGTCCAACTCCTTTTTAAAATCCCTCAAAAACCTTCCTGCTTCATGACTTGGATTGTCCAAATAATAGTTATCCGCATTGATGAGAATATGTGCGCGACCCATGCGTTCCAATTGCTTCATGATTGACATTTCGGCCGGAGAAAGCGCATTGAATCCTGCAAACAAAAAATGGCGTTCTTTATCCGCTTTAAAAACAACATCTAAATTTTCGGAAAGAAAACGGTATGCTTTTCCCATGTAACAGGAATTCTCTTTATCCAAAACTTCATTTAATCGCTTATAGTAATCTGGTAAGCGATCCCAAAATTCCATGAAACGCTTTTGTCCTTCACTCAGTGTTTCATCTCCAAAACTCCAATTTTCAATTTCCTTTATGTCTGCAAGGTTTTTAAACACTTTTTCGGATGACAACAAATACCGATCAATTTCATCGTAATCGGAAAGTAAAATGGTACCCCATGACATGAATTCGTCAAACGACTTGTCTTTGTCGTTCGTCAAATTTTCCAATTGAACTTTGAATAATTTGACTAGAACACGTGTTTTATCAATCACTGTTTTATCAGAAAGATTTCTAATCCATCGATCGATTGTAATCATTTCAGGAGCAAGAATTGGCTTTTGATACGTTTTAAATAACGAAGCAGCAATGTATTTTTTAGCACGTTCTGAAGGTAAAACGATTGTAAGGTGTTTTAAATCCAAGTTCTGTTCATGAATATATTCGGCAATTTGGTCTGTGAAAGTCATGTTCATTTATTAGTCTCAAATATAGTTTAAAACGATTAATGCTTATCCGTTTGTTTCCCCTAGTTTTCTTTTGTCATGGTCCGCCATATGGCGGACACATGCCAAAACTAAATTTCGATCATTATTCCCGACGGATTTCATCCGTCGTTACAAACATTTCACTCCTACGGAGTTTTTTATTCTAAGTTAATCTAAATGTGTTTGACCTGGATAAACTTCAATTAAAGTTAACTCCACTTAAATCAATTGAAGTTAAAATCTGTGCATCTGTGGCAATTAGTAATCAAACAAACATTAGTACAACTCCAAAATTATTTATTTTTTTGTCAAAAAGCCCCAATAAGTTGAACGATTCAAAGTGTGAGTAGTAATTGTTGGATATGCTTCCAAAAAGGACGCAGGGAATTTTATTTTCTTCTTTTTTTCCCACGAGGATTTATATGCAGCAATTTTACCTTCATGAATTTCTATGAAATCCATTGTTTGTTTTGTATGTGTTCGCCAAAAACGGTAATCTGCTAATTTGCCATTCAATTTATTCCATTTTATTCGTTCTGAAATCAACCAATTGCGCCAAAGTTGGTCGATGTCGTTTCTTAAGAAAAGTGGATTAAAATTGCTGATTAATACATTTCTGATTCCATTATCCACAAAATAAATCACGTGGCTTTTTTTCAATTCGTAGCGGTGTTCATTGTAGTAAGTTGGAATTCGAATTAAGATAAATGATCGTTCCAATAAATCAATATAGCGTTCAACCGTTTCATTGTCTAAATCACATTTTTCTCCTATTTCATTGTACGAAATTGGTTCACCAATATTGAACGAAATTATTTGCAACATGCGCAACAATTTATCTCCTTTATTGATTCGATCTGTGACACCGAGATTAGTGAAAATCACTTCATTTACCATTTCACGCAATGTTAATTCAGCATGTTCTAAATCTTCCGTTACTGCTGGATAATTTCCATAAATCAATCGTTGTTCGAGCAATTTTTCTTCTTCTGGTAATGTATTTTTCTGAGCTAATTCGTAAAAAGTTGTTGGCAATAAATTGATTTCTAAACCTTGAATTTGTAGAACCTCTCTCAAAACCTCATCAATTAATGGCTCGTAAGAACAACATAAAATGAGTGTTGAATTGATTTCTCCTGACAGTAAAATCTCAATAATATCTTGTAATTTTTCCAAATATTGCGCTTCATGAATCACCACAAAACGACTATTTTGAAAAATCTCTTTTAACGATTCTACAGAAATTTGATCAAATTGTTTCTTGATTTTCTTGTCAGAGACATTGAATTCAATAGCCGTAAAATTGAGTTCATTCAAAGAATTTAATACCGCGGTTCGCTTGCCAACTTTACGTGGACCAGTCAGTAATATAATTCGATTGTTTGCAATATTTTCTTTTAATTGAAGGAATTGAATGCGCGTAATCATGCTATTAGATTTTAAACAAATCTAATAGAAAATTGCTATTAATCGCTTTTATTTCTTGAATTTTGCGTTTTTAAACTTAAAAACACAACTTAATCACTCAAACCAAACCTTGCTGAAGAATAATTTTGGTCGGTTAGAATTCATGAATTTATTACCGCCATACGCTTTAAGGATGAGCAAATATTTGTCACTTTGTAACAACCGAACCCATTGCATTCCTTCTGGATACGTATCAGATAAACCTTCATAAAAATCAGTTCCATCATCTGAATAGGTGTGCTTAAAAGTTGTTGCATCTGGACTCGCAATATAAATTGCTGCTTGCTCTTCTAGTGTCAGAGATCCGTCTATTGGAATAATTTCAATTGAGTAGGTGTTTCCTTGTCCCATTTCTCTGTAAACTAAAAATGGATGGTTGTCCCAAATTTTTAATTCCAATGGTTTACCAGGAAAAACTGCTTCAATTCCAATGGTATCATTTACGTAGAAATAGTTTCTTTTTGAACGCACATTTTTCTTTTCTGGAATCATGTCATCCGCAAAAGTTGCAGGAATAATTCTCAAATGATATCCCTTTTTTCGAAGCAAATTAATAAGGCCTGTTTCACCTGCCAAATGACCTGCACCAACTGCACAAAACACTGCGTTCTTTTTAATCAAACTATCTATTCCTTTAGCCATTATTTGATTTCGATTGACAATAATGTCTTCATATAAACCTGGATACATCGACATGTTTGCTCTCATCACTCGATCTATTGTACTAATATCTCCTGTAAGATAGATTTCAAGCATTTTATCTTGTGTAAGATTCTGTGTGTTTTTTCCAATAACAGTATTATCCGCATTTACCCAACCAGAACCAAGGTCTAATTGATCTTGTACATCTTCTAAAGGATAAAATTTCTTGTTTGAATTATGGCAGTATTCTAAAAAATAGGCATCTAAAAATTGAGGCATTCCATCTTCGTCACCATAGATTGTTTTGGAAGCATTGTTGGAAGCTGTATAAGGAATTCCCTGATTGTCAAATAGCATGAACACCTCTTCTTTGCGTGTGTCCCAATCTTCGAACATGGCAAAAACATCTGTTTCAAGCACAATAGCTTGACTTTTATCTAAAGCGTAATAGGTTGAATCTGAAAGGCGAAAAATACGTTTGTCGTTTGAGTGGTAATTTCCATATAAATAGCTTTTTTGTTTCAAGCCATTCCCTGATATTTCCCACAAAAGTTCGTTTTCACTTTGGTTTGATTGCGACAAAGAAATGGTTGTAAAAAACACCATTAAGCAAACCAAACTAAATATCCTTTTATTCATATTCTTCATTCGTATATTAAAAGTAACGCTTCTCGCACAATAATCATACAATTATTTGTTCGATATGTTGATCTCCGAAAGCATAAGGAATATATGCCAAAGAAGGAATTTCTTTTGTGATCAATATCGGCGATTTTCTTCCTAAAGCAATTTTTCCATGTGTTTCACTCAATCCCATTGCATAAGCGGCATTTATAGTTAATGCATTCAACGCTTCTTCTGGAGTCATTTTCATTTTTGTACACGCCAAAGACCAAACAACGCCTAAATTTCCTGTTGGTGTTGTTCCAGGATTAAAATCACTTGCAAGAGCAACGGGCAAACCATTTTCCATCATTAATCGTGCATTCCCAAAAGGAATACTGATAAAATGCGAACAGCTTGGTAAAATCGTTGGCATGCATTCCGAATTTCTCAATGCAACGATATCTTGTTCGTCAATTTCTTCTAAATGATCCACTGATAAAGCACCTAATTCAATGGCTTTTTGGACACCTCCCAAAATTGAAAATTGATTCACATGTACTTTTGGAATTAAACCATATTTTGCTCCAGCAAGCAGAATTTCTTCCATCTCTTCAACGGAAAAATAATTGCGTTCCAAAAAAACATCGATATAATCTGCTAATTTTTCTGCTGCGATTTGAGGTAACATTTCATTGATGATCAAATCAATATAACCACGGTGATTTTCTTTAAATTCTTTCGGGAAAGCATGAGCTCCTAAAAAAGTAGCTTTGATTGCGATATCACATTCCTCTTTCAAACGTTTGATTACACGCAACATTTTTAATTCTCCTTCAACAGAAAGTCCGTATCCAGATTTTATTTCAATAGCTCCTGTTCCGTAAGTTTTCATTTTTTCAATGCGCACTTTTGCTTGGTCGAATAATTCTGCTTCTGACATTTCATTTAACCTGCGAGCAGAATTTAAAATTCCTCCGCCTTTAAGAGCAACTTCTTCATAACTCAAACCATTGATTCGATCTACAAATTCCTCTTCTCTACTTTTGGCAAAAACAACATGGGTATGTGAATCACAAAATGCAGGTAAAACATATTTCCCAGAAGCATCAATAATTTCAAGGTCGCGCCAATCATCAATTCCTTCCCAATCTTCCATTAAACCATAGGCTACAACTTCCCCACCTTCTAGCGCTAAGAATGCATTTTCTAGAATTGGAACGTTCTTCATTTCTAGTCCTTTTATCATTTTAGGAATATTTTCTCCTACTTGGACAAGACCTTTGATATTTTTAATGAGCAGTTTTTTCATGCTTTCAATTGAAAATAAGCTATTTTAGTCCTACAAAACTAATATCATTTTAATGAAAATTACTGCTCTTCTATATTCACTTCTGTTATTTAGTGTTAATTACGCTCAAACCTTTACTGGTGGCACAGGTCCAATTTTGGATAATCAATCAATTGATATACCTGTAACTGTTGCAGTTCCTCAAACAAGTATTAACACAACCACTTTTGGGGTGGAGACAATTTGTTTGAATTTAACGCATACATATCTTGCGGATATCACTATTCAAATAGTTGCGCCAGATGGAACAGTAAGAAATCTTGCATCCGGAATTGGAGGTGGAGATGATAACATGACAAACACGTGTTTTAATGTTACGGCGCCAACAAGTATTCAAACTGGAACTGCTCCTTTTACAGGAACCTTTATGCCTATGGGTCAAATGGGCGCTGTAAATAATGGTCAGAATCCCAATGGCATTTGGTATCTTAGAATTGCCGACAATTATGGTGCTGATGAAGGCGTTCTTATTGATTGGACGATTACTTTTGGTTCAGCACCTGCGACCTATTTTCAATTTTC
>JBILYS010000090.1:0-6620 GCA_044377625.1 Crocinitomicaceae bacterium | reverse complement strand
GATTCCCATTAAATCTATCACAGCTTTATCAAGCACACAAATCGGAATGCTTTCTGTGTTGAACCAAGAGGAAAAAATCAATGGAATTTCTGACAAAAACTATGTTTGGAATTCAAAAGTTCTTAAGGGAGTTAAAGCTGGAAAAATCGTTGAAGTTGGAAATGAGGGAATGATTACACTTGAAAAATTGATTAAAATCAAACCATCAATTGTTATGTACAGTGGTTTTGGGAAAGAATTCCCACATCAAAAACAGTTAGAACAAATTGGAATTCAATGTGTAGTTAATTACGATTGGAAAGAAATGAATCCGCTTGGTAAAGCAGAATGGATAAAGGTTTTGGGGGCTTTGACAGATCAATTAGAGGAATCAGAAAACTATTTCAACCAATTGGTGGAAGAATATAATTCATTGAAGAATCTTGCGCAAAAATCGAATGTTTCTCCAACGGTGTTTAGTGGTAATATTACTGGAGACATTTGGTACACGCCAGCCGGAGAGAGTTTCACAGCACAACTTTTTAAAGATGCGAATCTTGATTATGTTTATAAAAAAACAAAAGGCACAGGAAGTTTGGCGCTAAGTTTCGAGAAAATTCTTTCAGAAAATACGAAAACGGCTTATTGGCTTAATCCAGAACATACAACTATCCACGAAATTCTTGAAATGAATCCAAAAATGAATTTTTTCGATGCAGTGAAAAACAAGAACGTGTTTTGTTATTCAAAAAATATGAATTACTACTGGGAAATGAGCGCAATTCAACCTCATCATGTTCTTTCTGATTTAATTCAATTGTTACATCCTGATGTGAAGCTTCAAAAAAAGCTTTATTTTTATAAAAACATTTGTCAATGATATCAAAGAAACGAAACCTGTTTCTCTATTTCGTACTCTTTTTGATATTGATTCTTTCAATTGTCGGACATCTGTTTTCAGGACAAATTGATATCTCCTTCTCCGATTATTGCGATTCCATTTTTCATTTTGATCAAGAAAACACCAATCAATTGATTGCACGAGAATTTCGGATTCCACGTCTATCAATGGCACTCATCGCGGGTGCGGGACTTTCCATTTCTGGAATGTTGATGCAAACGCTGTTTAACAATCCTTTAGCTGGACCTTACGTTCTTGGGATTAATTCAGGCTCAAGTCTTTTTGTTGCGTTCACAATGATGACAGGACTTTCCTTTTTTCAAAGTGATTTTGGAATCATTACAAGTGCTTTAATTGGCGCTTTAGTATTTGGTTTTATCATTTTAGGCTTTTCGTTATTTGTAAAATCACATATTTCATTGTTGTTAATTGGTTTGATGCTTGGAAGTTTTACAGGAGCACTTATTTCAGTTTTACAAACATTCAGCAGTGCGCAAGAATTAAAATCCTTCACTATTTGGACAATGGGTTCTTTACAACACGTTCAATTAAGTCAACTTCCGATTATTTCGACCATTTTTATTCTTGGAATTGGATTGAGTTTATTTTTAATTAAACCGTTAAATGTTCTCGTTTTAGGTGAGAAATCGAGTGAGATTTTAGGTGTGCATATCAAAACCATTCGAATTGCTACTATTAGTATCACAGCCATATTCGCTGGAATTATCACTGCATTTTGTGGCCCAATTGCATTTGTTGGATTAGCAGTTCCAAATATTGTACGAACAGTTTTTAAAACACAATCGCATGGCAAATTAATCATTGGAAACTTATTAATTGGTGCTACTTTTTTGGTAATTTCAGATGCCATTATTCAATTCCTGGAACAATGGATTCAGTTACCAATTAACGCGTTTACTTCAATCATTGGAGCACCATTACTTATTCTCATCGTTTTAAAAAGATTAAAATGATAGTATTCAACAACTGTGAAATAGGTCATAATTCTGTATTAGTTCGAATTCCCGAATTGAACTTAAAGGCAGGGAATATTTATGCGTTAATTGGCGCGAATGGTTCTGGGAAATCAACTTTATTGAATACCATTATCAATAACAAGTCACTTTTAGGTGGAGAATTATTCATTGATTCTAAAAACCATACAACCTTTTCTACAAAAGACCTCGCTCAAAAAATCGCTTATGTTGAATCAAAATTTGATGGTGTTGAATATTTAACTGTTGAAGAATACATTAGTTTAGGAAGAACTCCCTACACAGATGCTTTTGGTCGCTTAGGAGTAAAGGACAACCAAGCCATTTTAAAAGCGATGGAAATTTTAAATCTAAATTCATTCAAAGATAAATTCACGGTAAATCTGAGTGACGGAGAAAGACAACTTGTCGCAATAGCAAGAGCTTTGGCTCAAACCACCCCAATTATTGTGTTGGATGAACCAACTGCATTTCTCGATTATGGGAATAGAATTAAATTGATTCAACTACTTTCTAAAATTGCACTTGAAGAAAATAAATGCATTGTTTTTTCGTCTCATGACATTGATTTGTGTTTAGATTCGAATATTCAAATGCTCATTGTCAATCAACAAAATAAAACGATGGAATTATGTTCGTCTGATATTTCTAAAAAAGAGGTTTTAGGAATTGGTTTCGGAATTCAATGATTTGACCTAATTCTTAATTATTCGGTATTTAATTCCTTCTATCGATAAAAAATAGATGCCATTATTCATAAAACTTAGGTCAATTTTGTCTGACGTTATATAAGACACCATGAATTTTCCATAAACATCCATTAATTCAACGTTCAATACTTCAGCACTATTTGTTTTTATGGTAACAATTCCATTTGTCGGATTAGGCGAAATAGAATAGCTATTAGTAAATTCTTCCAGTCCAACAATTGTATAAAAATGAATTGCACTCAAACGTGTGCATCCATCTGCATACGTAACTTCAACAGTATAATTACCAGTTAAAGTTGGCAAAATTGATATGCTGTTTGAATTACTTATTGGATTACCTTCATAATACCATTGATAACTAGTTCCGCTCACTGAAGAAGTTAGCGTTGCAGAGTTTTCTATAATGACAGGCAATACATTTTCAGAACATGTTGTTTGACCGATAATTCCTGGCAAAGTTTGAATATCAGTCATGAACTCATCTTTCGCTGCACAATTATTTCTCAAGTAATAATCCAACCAATTATCTAATAAATTATAGGTAGTCTGCTGCTGTTGCGCGCGCGTAATTGTTACACTACCAAGAGTCGCTGTTTCACCGAAATCGCAGAAAAAATCTGTTTGCGCAAAATAACAATGACCACCACCTAAAATATTCACGAAAGCTTTACATGACGATGCTAATCCATTGTACATCGGAATATGGTGATCAATTGGAGGTGTAACGCCGTCTCCACTGCCGGAAAAAATCAAGGATGGCTTGGTTACTGAAGCAGCAGATGCAATTGAGGAAACGCCATTTGTACTTGATTCTGCAGGTGCTAATCCAATTAAGGTTTTGAAATTCACATTACCATTTGAGCACAACGAATCAGCCGCTAAAAATGCTGAACCTCCCCCCATGGAATGTCCCATTAAAGCCGTTTCAGGAGCAACTACATTGAATAAAACGGAAGAACCTAACTGACCTTCATCTTGAATTTTTGTCACTAAATATTGTAAGTCCCATCCAAAATTTTGATGATCTACAGATAAAGCTGCTTCAGTTTTTGGGAAGACCAAAATGTAACCTAGCGGAGTATAATGCTCCCAAATATTTTGGTATGCACTCCAAGCCATTACAAAACCATGCCCGAAAACGATTACTGGAAATTGTCCAGATACAGCGGTTGTATTGTTTCCAGCCGTTAAAGCAGGGTAATATATTTCCGTTGCGATTGAGCGGTTAGAACGACTAGCATCGATATATGTTATTGTGGTATGCCCAATTTGATACTGAGCGTTTAATTGTACAAAACAATTAAAGATCAGCAGTAAGAAAAGGTATTTCATATTATTTTAATTGATCTTTTAATTACTATTCAGTAAACAAATTTTTCTTCGTTTTTGTTTACGAATAAATAATTAGATCTAAAATAAAGAAATTAAGCAAATACATTATGCTTTTTTTTGTCGATTCACAAAAAGATACAAATTTTTCACGCCTTAATAAATTTTCCTCGTCTTAAAATATTTTGTTTAGAATCTAACACAACAATATTATATATGCCCTTTTCCAAATTAACGATATCAATTTCTGAACCTCTTACTGAAAGTACATTGGCACCCATTAAATCATAAATTTCTACTTGAACCTCTAACTCACTTTGAATAGTTAATACATCGGTCGCTGGATTTGGGTAAAACGCAATCGACAGGTTCGATTGCTCCTCAACGCCCACACCCGAACAATTTGTTAAGACAACATTGTTCGCGCCTGCTGAAGTCATTTTATTAATCGACCAATAACTTGAACCATTTGAATTATAGGAAAAGTAGACATCATTCGATACTGCCCAAATTGGGAAATAATAATACGCTCCACCATTTGAAGTAGTGATCTGATTCCAATTTGAGCCATCTAAATCAGCAATTATAATATCCGAACCATTATTGTACCCTACAAATTCTGTTGTTAGGAAAATAATTTTTGTGCCATCTGGACTAAAAGTCAATCCACCTTCCGAAGTACCAAATGAATTTGGCGGGGTAATATCCACCCAATTAGAACCATCAGTATTCATTCGGGTATAATGATTATCTGCATTATATCCCATCGAAACATAAATGTAGTTCCCAGTTGGATCATAAATTGGTGCCGATTGCCAATAAGCTCCAGCTACTTGTGTTATTTGCGTTCTATTGGATCCATCTGAATTCATTGTGAAGATTTCTGGATAGGCGTCTAAATCCCATGCTTCAAAAACAATAGTTTGACCAGTTGGTGAAAAATTCGGAAATCCATCATGAACAGAATTGTTCGTTAATTGGATTTGATTTGTCCCATTTGAATTCATCATCCAAATTTCTGATGTGGTACTAGCATCTCCTGATTGCCATATCACCTTTGAACCATCAGGACTTTCATGCGCAAATAGGTTATTCACCGAGGTATTGGTTAATCGCATCAAATTTGAGACCCCATCAATATCACTTTTATAGATCTCATAGTTTCCTCCTGGACTATGTCGATCTGAAGAGAAATAAAGATTTTGCCCATCACTTGAAAGCGATACAAATAAATTATTGCAATTCATACTCGATTGAGCATGCATGAAAACTGTAATAAAAAGCGCAGAAAATGTAAAAAGTACTTTCATAATTAAATTTTAATAACACAAATTTAAAGTACGTTTCACTTTTCTAAAATGAGATTAATCAGCTCAAAAAATGACGTTTATCACGTGATAAAAATTATTTCAGCCCGCCCAGCCTTCTCGATCTAAACTTCTAAACTGTATTGCTTCTGCTAAGTGATTTGATTGAATAATTTCTGAATTTTCAATATCAGCAATCGTGCGTGCAACTTTCAAAATGCGATCATAAGCGCGTGCAGACAATCCCATTCTGTCCATTGCTGTTTTCAAAATGGTTCTTCCCGATTCATCAATTTTGCAAAAACTATCCAAATCATTTTGTGTCATTTGAGCATTGCAATGCATTCCGGTTCTTTCACTGAATCTTTTTTGCTGAATTTCTCTTGTAACTTCTACTCTTTTACGAATTTCTTTACTTCCTTCTATCGGAACATCGGTTGTCAGTTCATCAAATGAAACTGGGGTTACTTCAACATGTAAATCAATTCTGTCTAAAAGAGGTCCAGAGATTTTATTCAAATAACGTTGAACAATTCCGGGTCCGCAGACGCATTGTTTGTCTGGATGATTATAATATCCACACGGACACGGATTCATTGCAGCTACAAGCATAAAACCAGCAGGATAATCGACTGAGAATTTTGCTCTTGAGATTGTTACACATCGATCTTCGAGTGGTTGTCGCATAACTTCAAGAACTGTTCGTTTATATTCTGGTAATTCATCTAAGAACAAAACGCCATTATGGGCAAGTGAAATTTCACCAGGCTGAGGATATCCTCCACCGCCAACAAGTGCCACATCGGAAATTGTATGATGGGGCTTTCGAAAAGGTCGTTGAGTAATTAATCCTTTTTCTCCTTTGATTTTACCTGCAACGCTGTGAATTTTTGTCGTTTCCAATGCTTCTTCGAGACTCATCGGTGGTAAAATAGTAGAAAGTCGTTTTGCTAACATCGATTTTCCTGCTCCCGGAGGTCCAATCAAAATAACATTGTGTCCGCCAGCCGCTGCAATTTCAAAAGCTCGTTTGATATTCATTTGACCCTTTACATCCTTGAAATCAACTTCAAGCTCTTCGACCATTCGTTCAAATTCGGCTACAATGTTGACAACTGAAGGTTTAATAGTTTCTTCTCCGTTTAAAAACTTGACAACTTCCATGAGATTATTTACACCCAAAACATCTAAGCCTGCAACTACAGCTGCTTCGTTTGCATTTTCCATTGGAACAATAATTCCTTTGTATCCCTCTTTTTTAGCTTGTAAAGCAATTGGCAAAATTCCTTTCAACGGATTAAGGTTTCCGTCTAAAGAAAGTTCACCGATTATAATATATTCAGCTAATTTATCGATTACGACTTGTTCACTTACAGCCAAAATGCCAATTGCAATAGGT
>JBILYS010000001.1:0-19243 GCA_044377625.1 Crocinitomicaceae bacterium | reverse complement strand
ATCAGTATTACGATGTCCGAGATGATGCTCGTTTTCCAATTTTCAAAAATGGATATGCAAATGATATCGCACTGAAATATGTCTTACAAAGAAGTTCTGTTAGTGCACCAATTTATCCTCAAGGAGGTTCAAATTTAATGTTCTCAGTTAAATCTACTTTACCCTACTCTTATTTTGAGAATAAGACAGATTATTCAGGATTAACTGCTCAAGAACGTTATAAATACTTGGAATACTTCAAATTCAAATTTACAGGCGAATGGTTCTTTCCTTTGACAACAGATAAAAAATTAGTCTTAAGATCTCGTTTTGGATTCTCGATAATGGGAGCATTTACAAAATCGAAAGGAATAACACCTTTTGATAGATTTGCGTTAGGTGGAAGTGGACTTTCAGGAGTAAATCAACTTGGTGGAAGAGAAATTATTGCACTTCGCGGATACGAGGATAACTCCGTTTCTTCTTCAGCGGGAGATCCAATCATTGCTAAATATACGCTTGAATTACGTTATCCGATTTCGTTGAATCCATCAGCAACTTTTTATGCGTTGATTTTCGGTGAAGCAGGTAATACTTTTCCTTCAATAGACAAATTCAACCCGTTTAATGTGAAAAGATCAGCCGGAATTGGAATCAGAGTATTTCTTCCAATGTTTGGTATGTTGGGCTTAGACTATGGTTTAGGCTTTGATAAATTGGATTACTGGTCGTCCCAATATGGTGGAGCATCAGATCAGTCGATCGACAAAAAAGGTTTTTATCCAAAGTTGAGTTTTACAATTGGAATGAACCTTGGAGAACTTTAATCATTGTCAAACACAATAAAATAACTAGTTTTGGCGTTCGGCTTCAAATTTACACTATGAAAAAGCTCTTATTTGCATTCGTTTTTATCTTTGGCACAGCATTTGTCTTCGGACAGAAGTATGCGTATATCGATTCTGATTTTATTTTGGCAAGCGTGCCTGAATATAAAGAAGCGAAAGACAAATTAGATAAATTGGCTGATCGATGGACAAAAGAAATTGAGGAGCGTTATGAAGTCTTAAAATTAAAGAAAGACAATTTTGCTCGAGAAGAGGTTCTTTTGCCGAATGAAGAAAAAACGAAACGGAAAGAAGAAATTGCAAAACTGGAAACAGAAGCAATGGAAATGCAAAAATTGAGGTTTGGTGTTGGTGGAGATTACTTCCAAAAAAGACAGGAATTAATTAAACCAATACAAGATAATGTTTACGATGCAATGCAAAAAGTTGCTTCAAAAAGAAATTACAGTTTTGTTTTTGATAAAGCCAATCAAAGTAATTTGATTTATGCAGACATCAAATACGATATCAGCGATGAAGTTTTGAAAGAAATGGGTATCAACGGTAAATAATTAACAAATAAAAAAAGAAGAATGAAAAAGTTATTATTAGCCCTAGCGGTAATGTTTAGTATGGGAACTGTGATGGCACAGTCTAAAGTTGCACATGTTAATTCTCAAAAATTATTGGATACATTACAGTCTAGAAAAGATGCAATGAATCAATTGAAAGAATTTGAAGCAAATGGTGTAAAAGAATTACAAGAAATGGAAGCGGATTTTAATACTGCTTTAGCTAAATATGAAAAAGATCGTCCAAATATGTCTCCTACTTTAATCAAATTTGAAGAGGAGAAATTGATGAAAAAACAACAAGGTATTCAAGACCGTGAAACATCGTTGAATCAAGAAATGCAAATCTACAGTCAAGAATTGAACAAACCAATCTTAGAACGCGTTCAAAAAGCAGTTGAGATAGTTTCTGATCGTAAGAAATTAAATTATGTGATTGATGAATCAGTTACTTTATATTTCAAAGGTGGAACAGATATCACAGCAGAAGTAATCGTTGAATTATTGCGTTTGGATGCAGAAGCAATGAAAAAATAATAAAACGCACTCGTTTTAAAAGGGTAATCATTCATTTGATTACCCTTTTTTTGTAGATTTGAATTCGATGAGTAAAAAAGGTCCTATTGGTGTTTTTGATTCCGGCTATGGCGGGTTAACTGTTTTATCAGAAATAGTAAAACAATTGCCTGAATACGATTATTTGTATCTTGGTGACAATGCTCGTGCACCATACGGTACCAGGTCATTCGAAGTTGTCTATGAATACACTTTAGAGGCTGTTAAAGAGCTTTTTTCTAGAGGATGCGAACTTGTCGTCATTGCATGTAATACATCTTCTGCAAAAGCCTTAAGAACAATCCAACAAAACGATCTACCACAAATAGATTCGCATAAACGTGTACTTGGTGTTATACGTCCAAGCGCTGAGGTTATTGGCGACTTAACAAAAACTGGACATGTAGGCATTTTAGCAACTGAAGGAACGGTTAAATCAGAATCTTATCTGATAGAATTACAAAAATTTTCACCATCAACAAAGGTAGTTCAGCATGCTTGTCCAATGTGGGTGCCACTAATTGAAAATAATAGGCACGAATCCGAAGCTGGAAAAATGTTCATCCAAGAAGACATTCAACAGTTATTAGATAAAGATCCGAAAATTGATGTAATTGTTTTAGCATGTACACATTACCCAATACTAAAAGAATACATCGAAACAATTATTCCTTCTTCAATTCAAGTTCTTTCGCAAGGAAAGATTGTAGCAGAAAAATTAAGTGAGTATTTAGAGAAACATAGTGAACTAGAAAATACTTGCTCAAAAAACGGTAAAATACACTTTTTAACAACTGAAAATTCACTTGATTTTGATCGAAAAGCCTCTATTTTCTTTGGAAAGACAGTAGTTTCAGAGCATATCAAATTTTAAAATAGCATTTTCATTTCATCTTTATTTCACCATTTTACTTTCAATAGTCCAGCCGATTAAATAGGCCCTTTCTTTTGCCAAATTTGCTTTTTCACCTACCCAATTTTGATTAATTGTTTCATTAAATAGCTTCAACCATTGTGCAAAATGTTCTTTTTTTAATGCCATTTGAAGGTGCTTTTCGGTAACATTTGTAGCATATCCAACCTCATCCAAAAGCACAAACGCCCAAAAATCAACCATTTTCGGTAAATGTTTTTCGAAATTCAAATTTTTAAAAAAGGGTGACAATAAGTTGTCCAGTGCAATTTTATCGTAAAAAATGTTTACCATATTTTCAATATCTGAGCGTGTTTCTAGATCTTTCATAACTAAATAAGTTGAGATGAGCCGCAATAATTCTGGCTTAAGATATTGGTTTCTTATATTTCATATGGTATTTTCCTGAAACTATTTCAATAAATGAAGTTTTTTTAATTTTTGATTCAGCCCATGAGATAAAGTCAAAATATTCCATCGCCAAGCCTTCAAAAGAATCGTCTTTTATAGCAGATAGCTCCTTGTAAAGTTCCTCCCACAGTTCTTCTGCATCAATATTGTTATTGCATTTTATTCGTTTCGATACAAATTGAAGAAATACTTTTTCAAAAGCGTAAAGTCTATTTCTTGATTTTAAAAATCTCAAAGTACTTTTCAAAGAATAAGGGAGAAATTCATTGTGTTTTAATTCAAGATGAGCAAGCAAATCCAAAATATGGGTATACGAAAGTATGTCTTCACTATCATCTAACTCAGTATCATTCAAAATTTTATTAATCCATTTCAAAGCGCCAGAAAAATCTTTTTGTCCAAGTTTTATTGTAGCGATTTTAAATTGAATAAATGCTTTTCTAACAGGAGATATTTTTTCACCAAATAATTGCAACCCTTTTTCTATAGCACCAATTGAACTTTCTGCTTTTTGATATTCCCCTCTATGGGTTAAAATAGACAACTCGATACTGCTTGTACTTGCAAAAAGTTTAATTTGTAAATCTTCGTTTTGTTCTAATGGATATTTATGCGGGATTTCCTTTAATTTCTTCAAAAATGAAGTGGAGTCGACTTGATATCCCAACTCTTCTGAAACATAAATTGCATTTGTGAGCAGTGAAAAATAACTATTCAAATTAGATTCGATAACGCCTTCTCTATCTTCAAATGTCTTGAGATTTGCTTTAATGTAGATATAACTTTTTTCTAAATCGCCACTAGCAAACCAATATGCGCTTCTAATATGATTATACAAATAAGCGGAATCAAACGGTAATTCATTTGTTTTTAAATTTCCAGGTAATTGTTTGAAAATACTTTTAAATTGCTCTCTTTCCTCATCTGAGCGTGCCTTTCCCCTTCGTGAAAGTTGAAAAAATAAATCACTCTTAATTTTCCATAATTGATTATAAAGCTCCAATTGCTTCATAATCAGTGTGTCTTTTTGTTCTATTTCCTTTAAATCATCAACAGAAACATCACTATAACCATTATTTTCAAGTAGTTTTTTCTTTTTCCTCCTAATTTCCATGAGGAGTGTGTGTCGCTCATTTTTTTCTGCAAATTTTTCAGCACTTCTTAAGATTCTACCACATTGATCATAAAGTGATTTTGTATACAAAATTTCGGCACTGTGCATTAATTTGTAAATTTGAGCATCAACTGATGTGGAGGAATAAAAAGCATCTAAAGCGCTTAACACATGGTCATATAATCGCTTTTTAGTAATGGAAAATCTATTTAAAAAGGGTTCATTTTTAAATTCTTTAAAAAGTGCCTCTTCATCATATTCGTCTTGTTTAGCAATATAATCGAACAACCGGACATAATTATTTTCATCGCCTATAGTATGGCGAGATGAAATCAATTTAAAATATCTTTTTTCCGATTTTGAAAGAGATTTGATTAATTCAAATAATCCTTCTTTGACTTTTGTAGGCATGTATAAATTCTTTTAAATAAATTACCCGTAATCTAATTTAATAAAAGGATTTCACATAAAATCAATCTGTTTTTGAAGTGTATAATTTATTTATTAAACGTGATCTTTAGACATAAAAAAAGCCCTGTTAAACAAGGCTTTAATTTTTTATAAATGTTTTTTTCTTTTTACTTCATCAGGATCTGAATTTGGATCCGTTATACCACCCACATCTCCCGTTTCATCATCTATTCCATCGCCAGATCTAGACGACCAAACTGGAATATCTGAATTCGAATTATTCGTACATGGACGAATATTTTCCTTTGTACAAGAAACAGCAAAAAACCCAACTGCAACAACCGCTATATAAATAACTTTCTTCATCTCTGTGACTTTATGTAAACAAACATATTACTTAAATTCTAATTATCCAAATTTTCTACCTGAAATTTGAGTGTAACGCATGTTCCTTTGATTGAACTGTCGTTATTTCGTATTTGAACGGGGCCCTTAATTTCAAAAACTTTGTTTGAAAGGATCTTAAGAAGTTCTATTCGTTTGGTGGTAATTTCCATTCCTTGCGAGCGATGATCACCATCATAGTTGGTTTTACTGTTCATGCTTGTTTCAATTCCTACACCATTATCTTCAATTTTAATAGTCAACATTTCGCCTCTTAAAGTGATATCTACAGTAATTAAACCTTTTTTTGTTTCATCTGGTAAAATTCCATGAATAATGCTGTTTTCAATAAACGGTTGCAACATCATTGCAGGAATAATAACAGATTCAGCATCAATATTTTCGTCACAATTTATCTTATAATCAAACCGATCTTTAAAACGCATTGCTTCAAGCGACATATATAATTCAAGCCGCTCAAGTTCCTGACTTAGTGAAACAAGATTTCCATCGTCTGATGAATCCAAATTTTTACGAATCAACTTAGCAAAGTTCGTCAGAAAACGATTTGCAGATAAGCGGTCTTGTGTATTGATGAAATATTGAATTGAATTGAGTGAATTAAAGATAAAATGACGATTCATACTTGCATTGAGCGATTTTTGTTCTAATGCGAGTAATCTTGATTTATAACCCATTTTTTCTTTTTCGTTTTTCTCTCTTTCTCGTTTTAATCTAAATCTGAAAATTCTGAAGACGAAATATGCCAATAAAACTAGGACGAGTAATATGAACCACCACGTTTTATAAAATGCTTGTTTTACGACGAATTCGAATTTAATTTCATCGGAAGCAATTCCTTTTGAATCCACACAACGTGCATGCAGTATGTAAATTCCAGCAGATAAACCACTAAATGTAATTGTCGTATTATTATTGAGTGGCGACCAATTATTGTCTTGCCCTTCTAGCCAAAACTGAAATTGCATTCCTGGATAATTAGCAAGCGATATACCATCCATTTCAAAAGTCAGGTTGTTTTTAGAATAGGGTAATTTTAAGTTTATTGGCAACCCATTTTTATCAATACCATCTGCATATTTTGAGAATTCTATACTTTGATAATTAATTAAAATATGTTTCAAAATTAATATCGGTGAAGAAAACCCTTTGTCATGTTTTATAGGTAAAAAGCTAACTAGACCTGATGCTGTTCCAAACCAAAGTCGTCCATTTCTGTCAATAAAACTTGAATTAATATTTGTTTCAAGATCAACAACACCTTCCGCAATTCCATAATTCACAACTGAAATCATTTTCTTTTCTAAATCTGAAAGCACAAAAATTCCGTTGTTGGTGCCAACATACAGCTGCTGATTTGAATAATTTAAGAAATTAATATAATTTGAAGATGGCACTTTAGAAAAAACCACTTGTTTAATTTGACCCTTTTTAAGACAAAACAAGCCTTCCTCAGTTGCGATCCATAAAGAATTGTAAACATCTTTTTCCAGTGAATAAATGGTCTTTTTAAATCTATTTTGAAGTTCTAGTCGGTTCGATTTTATTAGAAATAAACCTTTATCTGTTGCACAATAGATGTTTTCTTCAATCTGACAAAAATCCCGAACATTGGTTACTTCATCATTGTTGACTGGCTTTATTTTTCCTTTGTTATAAAAAGAGACACCGTTACTTCCGCCGATATAAAACGAATTAGAAGACATTTTTAAAAGTGCTGTAATCTTATCTCCAGGCAAACCGTCTTCCGTATAAAGTGTTTTCTGAACCTTTGTTCCTTTCAAAGCAACTAATCCAGAGCCTGTTCCGAACCAATTTAATCCATCAACATTCAACATTGAAGTCCAAATAGTACTGCTGTTTTCGAGAATGACAGGTATAATTTCTTTGTTTTTAGTCATTTGCATTAACCCTCCATCAAAAGTGCCAATCCAATAATTTCCAGAGAGATCTTGATTCATGTTTAATGCCAATCCAGATGTCATATTCGTGTTTTCATCAAAATAAACGAACATTTCACCAGGAAATCTCAAAAGCCCTTTCCCATCACTACCCATCCAAAGATTCCCTTTTTTATCTTCAAAAATACAACGAATGCTTTCCATTGGCATTCCATTGTATTGATTGAGTTGTAGGTTAATTCTTCCATCTTTAATTCGATGTACACCACCATTCGTGTTTATCCATAAGTTTCCTTTGGAATCTAACAAACATCCTCGTAAACTCAATAAAGAATCAATCCCTTGTATTATGTTTAATTTCTCAGTTGATAATCCGTACTCTAGCAATCCATCTTTGAAGGTTGTAATAAACAACTTATTTCCTTGCTTTTCGATTCCTGAAACATTGTAATTATCCAATGCTTTAATGTGTCGAAACGTTTTTAAGTCAGAAGTTTTGATAACACCTGCTCTTGTTCCAATATAAAGATAATTTTCAAAAATCAACAAATCACGGATACTCAAATCATCTTCCTGATACAATTGTATTTGAGCTTGTTCAGCTGAATTGAAAGAAACTTTTGACCCTCCATTTATCTTGAGTTGAACTAATTGATTATTTCTTAGTTCAAATAATCCACCTCCATTAGAAGCAACAATTATTCGATTTTTGAAAACGACTATTTCCGAAACAGACGTCGTTTTAAAATCTTGGCTAAATGCCCATTTATTTATTTTGTTGTTTTGAATTTTGGAAACGCCACCTTCATGCCCAACCCAAATTGCATCACCAATGCTTTTTATAAGTTTTACACGGTTATTTAAGATCCCGTTTTCAGTAGAATACGATTGAAAATCCTTTCCATTAAATTTTGCAAGTCCACCTAAAGTTCCAACCCATAAATAACCGTCATTATCCTGTGTAATTGAATTTACTTGAGATTGGGGTAATCCCTGAGCAGTGTTATACGTTAAGAATGAATAACGTTGCGCACTTGCTTGAACACTTAAAAAGAAAAGAATAAGAAATAAACGTAAACTCTTTATCATTTTGGCAATTTCAACATTTTAACAAATTCTGTTACCCTATTTCTAGCTACTGGAACACGCAACCCATTTTTCAAAATTGCAAAATGACCATCTTCATTTACATAATCTGAAAGCATATCCAAATTTATAATATGTGACTTATGAATTCTAAAAAATTTGCTTGGGTCTAGAATATTTTCATACGTTTTTAATGTCCGTGTATCTAAATAACGAGGTCCTTCTTTGAAATAAATAGTGGTACAATTTCCATTTGCCTCTAAATGCGTTATAGAATCGTCTTCTACAATTTTTAGCCCTTTTGTATGACTAATTGCAATTCGATTATTCGGCTTATTGCGCAATAATGTATCAGACAGGTTTTTTAGCGAGCTGAAATACGTGTTGTAATTTTGTGGCTCGTCCGTGAAAATTTTCTTGGTTTCTTGCAACTTTTCAACGGCAGTTTGTAATTCTTCTATATCGATTGGTTTGAGCAAGTAATAAACAGCACTTGCATTGAACGCTTTGATTGCATAATCTTTGAATGCTGTAACAAAAACAACTTGAAAATCTTTTTCTTCCAATTCATCTAACAATTCAAATCCTTCTGCACCTGATGGCATTCGAATATCCAAAAACACTACATCGGGTTTGGAAGATTCGATAATTGCCTTAGCTTGACTTTTTCTAGAAGCCTCTCCAATAACCTCAATATCAGGACAGTATTCTTCAAGCAACATGATAAGATTCTTTCTTGCGAATTCTTCATCGTCTACAACAATTGCTCTAAGTTTCATAGTTTTAGTGTTAAAAGTAAGCATTATATTTCCTCTATTCGAATATACTATTTAATACTAAAGTAGTCGCAATTTTATATGTATTTAAAACAGTATATGCCTCCTTTAACATAAAATTTACACCCGATTAATACATCTCAATTACACTTTACGTTTTTTTTCTTTAGCAAAAGGAAAGTTCATCTATCTTCGAATTATTGAACGTATTTAACCTACTTGCTTATGCATAAAAATGTACACTTCATCAAACAAACATGTTGGATATTTAATGATAACGGAAACTAAGGTTTCCGTTTTTTTTTGTTGTTATTTTCCAACTAAAACGATTCCAGTTCATTGGAATAAAAATGCATAATCCCTACGGGATAAAATAATTGCGCAAATTAATATTTGCTAAAGCTATTTAGTCCCTACGGGACAAGCAATACTGAATTGAAATAGTTAGACTCTTGGTTTGACACAATAAAATCAACAATACTTTTAAGGATTTTCGTTGGATTTTCAATGTGCGACATGTGCCCAGCATCTTCAATGATTTCAAAAGAAACTGAAATATCCTTTAATTCACTTTGCCATTTTTCGGTTGAAATGATTGGATCATGTTTCCCATGAAGAATTAAAAAATCAATAGCGTTTCCCTTAACCAATGTTGACTTATCTAATCGATTTCTCATCGCTAGAGAAGCATAGGCAATGGATGCAGCTTCCATTTTTCTGGATTCTTTTATCAATTCAATTATGGCAGAATCTTTCCGATTGTGACGGTAAAAAAGTCCAGGAATTGCTTCATTAACAAACAAATCTTTCGCTTTTAAAACGATGTCTGCAATTCGAACACGGTCTTTTTTCTTTTCAACTGGATCTTCCCAAAAATTAGAGTTAAGTAATACAACCTTCTTAGATTTAGGATCCAATTCCTTTAATTCTAGTGCAACATAACCACCCATGGAATGGCCAACAACGTGGTATTCTTCAATGTTTAGTTCCGCCAGCAATTTTGCAATTTCCGCCGCCATATATTTCATTGATGGCGATTCATTTGTATCGTTTAAACCTGAATCTCCATGACCTGGAAGATCTATTAAAATAGATTGAAAAGGTGCTTTTTCAAGGTCAAGGTAATTCCACATGGTTGTTGATTCTAGAAAACCGTGTAGAAAAACGACAGGGTATCCGTTTCCAAATACCCTGTAATTTAATTTATTTATCCAATCCATTATTCATTCATCAATGTCTCAATTTCTTCTGCTTCTAATGGAATATCTTTCATCAAATTGAAAGGAGCACCAGATTCTTGTACCACTAAATCATCTTCTAAACGAATTCCTAAACCTTCTTCTGGAATATAAATTCCTGGTTCGCACGTGAACACCATTCCAGCTTTAATTGGTTCATTCCACAAACCTACATCGTGGGTGTCAAGCCCCATGAAATGGGACGTTCCGTGCATGAAATATTTCTTGTATGCAGGCCATTCTGGGTTTTGGTTGGTGATGTCCAATTGGCTAATCAAACCAAGGTTTAGTAATTGACCTTCCATGATTCTACCTACTTCTTTTTGGTATTCTGCCATAATTGTTCCTGGAACCAATAATTTTTCTGCAGATTTTTTCACATGCAATACAGCATTGTAAACTTCTTTTTGTCTAGCGGTAAACCTTCCATTTACTGGAATACAACGCGTTAAATCGGATGCATAATTTGCATATTCGGCACCAACATCAAGTAATATAACATCGCCATCTTTGCATTGCTGATTGTTTTCAATGTAATGTAAAACACACGCATTTTTTCCTGATGCAATAATTGGCGTATATGCAAACCCTTTAGATCGATTTCTTAAAAATTCGTGCGCTAATTCTGCTTCAATTTCATATTCCCAAACGCCTGGTTTGATATACGAAAGTAAACGACGAACACCGGCTTCAGTAATTTTACATGCTTTTTGCAACAATTCAATTTCTATGGCATCTTTAACAGAACGAATGCGGTGCATTATTGGAGCGCTCTTTCTCACTTGATGCGCAGGATAATCGCTTTTCAATTGTTTGATAAAACGATCTTCTCGTGTTTCAACTTCAGTATTTGCGCGTAAATGTTCGTTTGTATTGACATAAACGTTTGATGCGTCCGCCATCATTTGCTTAAACATTACCGGAAATTGATTCAACCAATAAACAGTTTTTATTCCTGAAACTTCAAAAGCTTGTTCTTTGTTCAATTTTTCACCTTCCCAAACAGCTATTAAGTCACTTGTTTCCTTTAAAAAAAGCACTTCTTTGTGCGCTTCATTTTTACTATCTGGAAAAATCACTAATATGCTTTCCTCCTGATCAACACCAGAAAGAAATAAAATATCTCTGTGTTGCTGAAAAGGCATTGTACTATCCGCACTTATTGGAAAAATATCATTTGAATTAAAAACAGCCAAGGAATTTGGTTCCATCAATTGTTTAAAACTGGCTCTGTTTTTTATATATAATTGTTTATCAATTCTATCGTATTTCATGTCGTATCTATTTGAGGTTGAAAATACAAATTTTACAGATTATAGTAAGCGTGTTTTGAATAAAGTTTGATTTTGGAGGCTTTAGTTATAGGTAACCAGCTAGAGTCGAACATCGAGCGTTAGTCGAGATGGACGCTAGAGATAGTGGTTAGAATTACATTGCATTATAATTGTATGAGGTTTGACATTTTATTTTCGAATAATTTACAGGTCGTAATTACTTTACGTTCTACTGTGCCAATTTTGTATCATAAAACAAAACGACATGGGAACTTTTAATCAAACAATTAGCATCAAAGAAATCATTTTTCTAACGGCGAACAATGAGATTACACTTTTTGGAACTGCCTCAAGAGATTTATTAACGTATGAGACGCAAATTTCAATTAATTCTTCACAGTTGAATAGGATTATTAATTCATTACAAGGTAAAAATGAATCTGTGCAAGTTTCAGAAATGTTTGAAAGCCGATCAACCGAAAATGGCCAAGTTTTGTTTTATTTAGATGGTACATCCTTAACAAATTCGGAAATTGACTTTCATACTTTCTCACAAAACGAAGTGTTAAAACAAATTAGAGCTTAAAATTTCTAGTTAAAAGCCTATAAAAAGCAACCTAAATTCTTTTTTTTCGTATATTCGTTGTAACTTATTAGTGTAGAAGATTGTTTTAGCTTCTCACATACTATGCTAAACTATATGAAAAATCTTAAAATAGCTATCGCCGCAACAATGACAGTAGTCTTTGCAATGAGCTCATGTATTAAACACGAAGTGATTCCAGCTCCAGTGCCAATGGTTGATTTAAACTGCCATTTTATTGGTTCGATCAACGGATCAAACGTTGAATTAACAGAAAATGTTTTAGGATATTATTGTAACACGTCAAAAGCAAAAATACTTTTGCCGAGTCCAAGTTTATCAAGTGCAAGTTATTTCTCTGAAATGTTATCCTCTTCGACTCCTGTTTCAATTAAAATAGCGTTAGGAAGTGTTATGTGGGATGCTTCTACTTCGATTGATCCTGACGTGAATGCATTTAACGCATTTCATTCAAGTAATTTAACACCCAATTTTTCTTCCACAGGTACTGCTGGATTTGAATTTTCTTTTCGCGATGGAACAGGTGTAACATGGACTTCAAAGTCTAATTCGGTTAACTTTCAAGACGTCACGTTTTCTAATATCTTGCAAGAGTCAGATACATCAGGTGATTATTCAAAATTCAAGTGTAATTTCGAGTGTTATGTTTATCACATGGATGCTGTAACGTTGCTTTGGGATTCAATTCACGTGCAAGCAGCTGAATATGAAGCTTGGTTCAAACGATAAAATTTTTAAAGCCGTTCTTTACAAGACGGCTTTTTTATTTCTGTTTATCATTGTATGAGTGAAACGCTGAAAATAGCAATTATTGGGGATTACAATTTTACTTATAATTCGCATTTGGCTACCAATATGGCACTTGATCATTCTGGAAATTTTCTGGAAGTTGACATCAATTATTATTGGATTAAAATCAATGAAGCGGCTCAATATAAACTTCAAAATTTTGAGCAATTTGATGGAATTCTGATTGCCCCTGGTCCTTTTACCAATGCATTTTTTCTAAACGGTATTATTAGAGCCATTTCTACTTTGTCATTACCAGTATTAATAACAGGTGAAAGCCTTAAAAATTTTATTGAGGTATTAATCAATTCACATCAATTGAATTCAAATGGGGAAAAATTGATTTCTGATAATTTAGTTGAAGGAAATACATTTGAGAGAATTCAAATTGTGCCACATTCTAAGGAATTTATTCAACTTTACGCAAATCACAGCACTGTTGAGCTAACATCTTCCCGTTATAGTTTATATCCGCAATTAATTCAAACACTTATAGCTGAAATAATAGATGTGGAAGCGTATAATCAGTTTGAAGAACCTGAAATAATTAGTTTAAAAAGTCATGCATTTTTCGTTGCATGCGCAAATTGTCCTCAAATTTCTTCTACAAGAGAATTACCTCATCCGTTGATTTACACCTTTATCAAAGCGGCAATGGCATCAACGTTGAAAACTGAGAATAAAACGGTTTAAAGCAATAAATTTTCTTCTTTGTTCTTTTCAAAAACATGATCTATTTCATGTGGGGGATTTTCTGCAGCAGAAACGGCTAATACATCACAACGTTCATTTTCAGGATGACCAGCATGGCCTTTCACCCAATGAAAAGTTAAATTGTATTTCGGATGTAACTCAAGGTATCTGAGCCATAAATCTGAATTTTTTTTTCCTTTAAATCCTTTCGTTTTCCAACCAAAAACCCAGCCCTTCACAATAGAATCGATAACATATTTAGAATCGGAATAAACTTCAACTGGGTATTTGTTTGTTTTAAGGTTCTCTAAGCCAACAATTAAAGCCATTAATTCCATACGGTTATTAGTTGTCATCCTAAACCCACCAGAAATTTCTTTTACTTGTCCATTAAATTTCAAAATGGTTCCATAGCCTCCTGGACCTGGATTACCCTTTGCTGATCCGTCTGTATAAATTTTAATTTTCACCTTACGAATTTAAGTATAAAAAATGCGATAGTCTCTCGAAAAGGAAATAAATCAAATTCATTTTATTCAACATTTTTAAAACGTAAACATTTCAAATTCAGCGAATCAACTAATTCAAAAAACTTCAATTCATCGTTACAATACATAGATTTGTCGAATAATTAATTTTTTTATTTCATTTAGGATTCCAAGAATAAATACCTCTTCCTTTCTACGAAACTATGAATAATAACTATGAATGAACTTTTATTCCCAACAATTAAATTAATTCGATTTATTATGCAAGCTGAAGATACTCATCGATTTAAAGGGTGACTTATTTTTCGTTTTGCAGTTCTATACATCACCCTTAAATTTGTTCTATAAATGAAGGGAAAATATTAAAAAATATATATAATATTCAACGTTTTTTCAGTGAATAGTGGTTAGGTTAGGTTAAAAAGCGGTTCGGTTCTCGAACCGCTTTTTTGTTGTAATAACTTTTAATGCATCACGCTAGATAACCAACGCTCCATTTTTTCGAACGTACTATTTTTCCTTACCGCGATATCTGCAATTTGCTCTTCAGTAATCTTACCCAAACCAAAATACTTTGCTTCCTTGTGTGCAAAATACCATCCAGAAACAGAAGAAGCTGGCATCATTGCTAAGCTCTCTGTCAATGAAACACCAGTTAGTTCAGTTGCATTCAACAACTCAAAAAGACCTGTTTTTTCAGTGTGATCTGGACAAGCTGGATATCCTGGTGCTGGTCTTATTCCTACATAAGATTCATTTATCAATTCTGAATTTGATAATTTTTCATTTTTATCATATCCCCATAAATCAGTTCTCACAATTTCATGTAATTTCTCAGCAAATGCTTCGGCTAAACGATCAGCCAAGGCCTTAAGTAGAATCGAATTGTAATCGTCGTGGTCATTTTCAAAACGCTCGATGTGTTCTTCGATTCCAAGCCCCGTTGTCACCACAAAGCCACCAATGTAATCTTCAACTTCAGAATCTTTTGGAGCAATAAAATCAGACAAAGCAATATTTGGTTGACCTGCTGTTTTCTTTGTTTGTTGACGCAAAGAATGTTGAATATTCAAAATGGTTTTTGGTGATTCGTTTGAATAAATTTCCACATCATCACCAACAGAATTTGCAGGAAACAAACCTACAACTGCTTTCGCTGTTAACCATTTTTCATCAATAATTCGCATCAGCATTTGTTGCGCATCAGCATATAATTTGGTTGCTTCCTTGCCTACGACTTCATCATTCAATATGTTTGGAAATCGTCCGTGCAATTCCCAGGTTTGAAAAAAGGGTGTCCAATCAATGTAATCTACCAATTCAGCCAAAGGATAATCTTCAAATTTTGTTAATCCCATTTTTGCTGGTTGGATACAATCTTCTTGCTTCCAATTAATAGCGAATTTATTTTTTCTGGCTTCCTCTAGTGACAGTAATTGCTTTGCTCCTCGGTGTTTTTCATGATGCTCACGCACTCGAGTATATTCAACCTTTAATTCTTCAACGAAAGCATCCTTTTTTTGACCTAACAAACTTTCAACCACAGTAACAGCGCGCGAAGCATCTAACACATGAACCGTTTGACCTTTTGTATAATTTTGCTCAATTTTTACAGCTGTGTGAACCTTTGAAGTTGTCGCACCACCAATCATTAGAGGAATAGTCAAATTAGCGCGTTCCATTTCTTTGGCCATTGTTACCATTTCATCTAATGAAGGTGTAATTAAACCACTAAGTCCAATTACATCAACCTTTTCATCTATGGCGGTTTGGATAATTTTATCAAACGGCACCATCACTCCTAAATCGATGACTTCATAGTTATTACAGCCTAAAACAACGCCAACAATGTTTTTTCCTATATCATGGACATCGCCTTTAACTGTTGCCATCAATACCTTACCAGAAAAGGATCTAACTCCATCTTTTTCTGCTTCTATAAAAGGAAGTAAATAAGCAACCGCTTTTTTCATAACTCTAGCAGATTTCACTACTTGGGGCAAAAACATTTTACCGCTCCCAAATAGATCTCCAACGATATTCATTCCATCCATTAATGGCCCTTCAATCACTTCTATTGGACGAGAAAACTGATGGCGACATTCTTCAACATCTTCGTCGATGAACTCAACAATTCCTTTTACTAAAGCGTGCGCTAATCGTTCATTTACAGGAACATTTCTCCATGAAAGATCAATTTCTCTTTTTTTACCGTCGCCTTTTACGGTTTCAGCATATTCAAGCAATCTTTCAGTTGCATCGGGTCTTCTATTCAATAGAACATCCTCTACAAAAATTAATAACTCTTTATCAATATCCGAATACACTTCAAGCATTGCTGGATTCACAATTCCCATATCCATACCATTTTGAATAGCATGATAAAGAAAAGCTGAATGCATCGCTTCACGCATTTTATCGTTACCTCTAAATGAGAATGAAACATTTGAAACTCCTCCGCTAACATGCGCACCTGGTAGATTTTCTCTAATCCATTTAGTTGCGCGGAAAAAATCAACAGCGTTGTTATTATGCTCCTCCATTCCTGTTGCAACGGGGAAAATATTTGGATCAAAAATGATATCCTCTTTGGCAAAATGAACCACATCAACTAAAATGTCATATGATCTTTTACAAATTTCTATTCGTCGTTCATAACTATCGGCTTGACCATTTTCATCAAACGCCATAACAATAACTGCTGCACCATATCTTTTAACTTTTTTCGCTTGAGAGATAAAGTTTTCTTCTCCTTCTTTCAACGAAATTGAATTTACAACCCCTTTTCCTTGAATGCATTTCAATCCTGCTTCAATGATTTCCCATTTCGAGCTATCAATCATAATAGGAACACGAGAAATATCAGGTTCAGAAGCGATTAAATTCAAGAATTTCACCATTGCCTCTTTTCCATCAATCATTCCCTCATCCATATTGATATCGATGATTTGAGCACCTCCTTCAACTTGATCTCTGGCAACAGCTAATGCCGCTTCAAAATCCCCTTCTTTAATCATTCTGAGAAAAGCACGTGATCCAGTAACGTTTGTTCGTTCACCAATATTCACAAAATTGCTCAGTGAAGTGACAATCAAAGGTTCTAACCCTGATAATTTTAATGTTGATTGTGTATTATCTGACATCTAAAATCTATATTATTGTTCTCGGTTGGTAATTTTTTGCCAAATCTGCAATTGCTTTAATGTGTTCTGGTGTTGTTCCACAGCAACCGCCTATGATATTCACAAGACCTTCATCTAAGAATTCCTTGATTTGCACAGCCATAATTTCAGGTGTTTCATCATATTTACCAAACTCATTCGGCAATCCAGCATTTGGGTGAGCGCTTACGCCAAAACTTGCCTTTTGATTAAGAATTTGCAAATAAGGACGCATCATTGAAGCTCCTAGTGCGCAATTCAAACCGATAGTTAACAATGGCATGTGCGACATAGAAATCAAAAAGGCTTCCGTTGTTTGTCCAGTTAATGTTCTTCCACTTTGATCTGTAATCGTTCCCGAAACCATGATTGGTATTTGAACCTTTCTTTCTTCAAAAACTACATCAATTGCATAAAGTGCTGCTTTTGCATTCAAGGTATCAAAGACTGTTTCTACCAATAAGATGTCAACTCCTCCATCCATTAATGCATTCACTTGGTCTTTATATGCATCCACCAACTCATCAAAAGAAATCCCTCGAAAACCAGGGTCGTTCACATCTGGTGAAATCGATGCTGTTCTATTTGTTGGACCAATTGAACCTGCAACAAATCTTGGTTTATCGGGATTAAGAGCAGTAAATTCAGCTGCTACTTCCTTGGCAATCTTTGCAGATTGAAAATTAATATCATATACGTATTTCTCTAGGCCATAGTCTGCTTGAGCGATCCACGTTCCAGAAAAAGTATTCGTTTCAGCAATATCAGCACCTGCTTCAAAATATTTACGGTGAATTTCCTTTATTATTTCAGGTCGTGTCAAAGAAAGCAAGTCATTGTTCCCTTTCAAGGATTTATCATGGTTTTCAAACCAACCTTTCCGGAAATCCTCTTCTTCCAATTTATGACGCTGAATCATCGTTCCCATTGCTCCGTCGAGAATAAGGATTCTTGTTTTTAATAATTCTTGAATTGTTTTCATAATTTATTTAATACTCAAACTATGAAAAAAGGGAAGTACTCAACTGTACTATCGACTTATCTTAACCCAACTTTATGTTGAGATTGGATTTGGCACCTATTCCGCGAACGGAGGTTGCCAAGGTTTCACAGGGCCTAATCCCTCCACCTTTCTTCATAAGTTTATTTGAATGAACGAGGTGCAAAATTACTTCGAAATTAGTTCTTAGCCAAGATTTTAGTAAATCTCTTTATATTTTTTGTATCTTCAAACCTCAAATTCATTCAAAAATGAAAAAAATACTACTTATATTTATACTGCTTTCTCAGCTTAACATATCCGTTTCACAAACCTTTACGGATTCTAATTTACCCATAGTTGTTATCACAACTCAAGTTGGTCAACCAATAAATGATCTTACAAGAGTTGTTTGTGATATGGGGGTTATTGATAATGGTTTTGGAAATCAAAATTTATTAACGGATCCTTTTAACAACTACAACGGAAAAATTGCCATCGAAATTAGGGGCTCAACATCGCAGCAATATCCTAAAAAGAGTTATGGTTTTGAAACGCAAGATCTATTAGGGGCAAATTTCAACGTGCCTTTAATGGGTTTGCCAATTGAAAACGATTGGATTTTATATGGCCCTTATCCTGATAAAACATTGATACGCGATGTTTTGACCTATGATCTTTCTCAAAAAATGGGTCATTATGCTTCAAACTGGAGGCATTGTGAGTTGATGATTGATAATGAATATCTTGGGGTTTATATATTAATTGAAAGAATTAAAAGAGATAATAACCGCGTTGACGTTGCAAAACTCGATTTTGATGATTTAGCTGGGGACTCACTTACGGGCGGTTATATTGTAAAAGTAGATAAAATGACCGGTGAAGTCGGTTATTCGTGGCCTTCCAATTACAACACAGAAGTTCTTTTTCAATTTCATGACCCTGAGTTCGATCAATTAGACCCAATTCAATCCAGTTATATGGAGACATTTGTGGGGGAATTTGAAGATGCTATTTGGGGCCCTCAATTTGCTGATCCACTTGTTGGTTATTCCAATTATATAGAA
>JBILYS010000089.1:0-6660 GCA_044377625.1 Crocinitomicaceae bacterium | reverse complement strand
CCCGATGTTCTTGCATATCCTTGTGCAGCATGAATCGCACCTTGTTCGTGTCTTACCAGAATATGATTCACTTGTTCTTTAAAATCGTAAAGTGCATCATAAATAGGCATAATTGCCCCTCCTGGATAACCAAATAGTGTATCAACTTTTTCTGCAACTAGGCAGCGCATAACTGCTTCTGCTCCACGTATATTTTTTTCCATTTTACTTATCTGTTATGCATCCTTCAGAAGCTGAAGCAACACATTTTGCGTATTTATAAAGAACTCCTTGTTTAACTTTTAATTCGGGTTGTTTCCAAGACTGTTTTCTATGATTAATTTCTTCCTCAGAAACTTTTAATGTTAGTTTATTCTTGACCGCATCAATTGCTATAAGATCTCCGTCCTGAACAAATGCAATTAATCCTCCCTCAAATGCTTCTGGAGTAATATGACCAACAACAAACCCGTGCGTTCCACCTGAAAATCTTCCGTCAGTTATTAAAGCAACGGAACCTCCAAGTCCTGCACCCATTATGGCTGAAGTTGGTTTTAACATTTCAGGCATTCCAGGACCACCTTTAGGTCCACAATTTCGAATCACGACAACATTTCCAGCTTTTATTCGACCTTCACGGACACCATCGATCACTGTAAATTCATCTTCAAAAATGACTGCAGGTCCTTCAAAAAATTCACCTTCATTACCACTTATTTTAGCCACAGAACCTTCTGAAGCCAAATTTCCATATAGAACTTGAAGATGTCCAGTTTGTTTTAATGGATTATTGAGTTGATGAAAAACATCTTGACCAACAGTAAGATCATTAATGCTTTCCAAATTTTCAGCAATCGTTTTACCAGTAACGGTCATACAATCACCATGTATCAAACCTTCCTTTAATAAATACTTCATTACTGCTGGAACGCCACCAACTCGGTGTAAATCTTCCATTAAATATTTTCCGCTTGGTTTCAAATCTGCTAAAACAGGAGTTTTGTCACTAAATCGTTGAAAATCATCAATCGTCAATTTTATCCCAACTGAATGTGCCATAGCAATCAAATGCAAAACAGCATTAGTTGAACCACCCAAAACAACAACCATGGTCATGGCATTTTCAAATGCTTTCATGGTCATGATGTCGCGCGGCTTGATATCTTTCTCAAGAAGGTTCCGAATTGCTTTTCCGGCTTCTTCACATTCTTGTTGCTTTTCGTTGCTTTTTGCAGGATTCGAGGAGCTGTATGGCAAAGACATTCCTAACGCTTCAATTGCAGAAGACATGGTGTTTGCAGTATACATTCCACCGCAGGCTCCAGCACCAGGACATGCATTTTTTATAACTCCTTTAAAATCTTCAGGTGTAATACTATTATTGAATTTTTTACCCAATGCTTCAAAAGCAGAAACGATATTTAAGGATTCACCTTTCCAATTCCCTGAATGAATAGATCCACCATAAACCATTATTGCTGGTCTATTTAACCTACCCATCGCTATTATAGAACCGGGCATGTTTTTGTCGCAGCCAACAACAGCTATCATACCATCATACCATTGTGCTCCCATAACAGTTTCAATTGAGTCAGCAATAACATCTCGAGAAACTAGGGAATATCGCATTCCATCCGTTCCATTAGATATTCCGTCACTCACACCTATCGTATTAAAAATCAAACCAACAAGATTGGCATCCCAAACGGACGTTTTGATGTCTTTTGCCAAATCATTAAGGTGCATGTTGCACGTGTTCCCTTCGTAACCAGTGCTAACGATGCCAACTTGAGCCTTGTTTAAATCTTCTTCAGTCAATCCAATTCCATACAACATAGCTTGTGCAGCAGGTTGTGTTTCATCTTGTGTAATTGTTTTACTATACTTATTCATTTCCATGATTTCTGTTATAAATAAACATTTTGGTATTCATTAAAAGCAACTCTTCTTTTGTATTTACGCTGGATGAAAGAACTATTAGATTCTTCCCAATTCATTGGGAATTTATAATCATTGAATTGCTCAATACCTATCACTTCTGCTGCTGTTCCGCAGAAAAAAGCTGCATCGGCGGTTTCAATCTCTTCCGGTTTGAAAAAGCGTTCTTCCACTTCGATTTGCAATTCTTTCGCAATTTCAAAAACAGTGGCTCTTGTTATACCAGAAAGAATATTTCCTAATGGCGCCGTTACAAGTTTTCCTTCTTTTTCAAAAAAGAAATTTGCACCTGGACCTTCAGCTATATAGCCATTCATATCGGTCAATAAAGCTTCATCAAATCCATTTTGTTTTGCTTCAGTAGTTGCAAGAATGCTATTGGTGTAATGACCCACAACCTTTGCTTGTACAAAGCAAGATTTAGGATTTGGACGTTGAAAAGAAGAGAGCATCACTTTTAACATTTTATCTCCTAGGTATTTCCCCCATTCCCAAACCATAATTACAACGTGTACTTCGTCTGTTGGAGTCAATGACATATTGTCTCCTAGGTATACCAGCGGTCTGATGTAAGCATCTTTCAAATCATTCATTTCTAAAAGTTGATACGTAATTTGTTCCAATTCCTTAGAAGAATATTTCAATTTAATGTGCATTTTTTCGGCTGAATAATGCAAACGATCAAAGTGTTCTTTTGCTTTGAAAATTCTAGTACCATCAGGTGTCTCATAGGACCTAATGCCCTCAAAAACACCATTGCCATAATGCATTGTCTGATTATATAAACCTACTTTTGCATCTTTTGCATTAACAAAGTTGCCATTTAAAAAAACTACTGAATTTTCTGAATAATACATATTCCTTACTTTTTACATTTTTGATTTAACAAAAAAGCCTTTCTCAACTATTGAGAAAGGCTTATAAACAACAACAAGCATTTCTCACTCTTTTGGAATGTCAATAATAATTGAGATAAAAATGACCTGTTTCATATATTTTATTTTTTTTAATGTTTTTGTCTTGCTTACTTTAAAATAATAAATACTTTCTCCAAGGAATATAAATTTGATTAGCGCTATTACCTACCTAACCTAAACCTATATATACTTATTTGCTAATCAAAATTTTATCTGAAAACAGTATCGAAGAATTCGAAAGTTTCAGAAAATATATTCCATTGGAGAAAGAATTCATTAAGTTAATTTCTGTAAATCGATCTGAAGCTTTTAAAAATATTTCAGTTGTTTGCACTATTTGTCCCATAGCATTATAAAGCGATGCTTCTAACAATTGATTTTCATCAAATTTATATCCTAAATTTATAGAATTGTTGTTAGAATTGTAAGACGAGCTGATATCAAGACCACTTCCGGTCAAACAATTGTTATTTAAAGAAATTGTCTTTAATTCGCGCATAGCTCCATTTACATCTGTTTGAGACAATCTATAATAATTTATTCCTTCTTCGGCATAATAATCGGCATAAGTATATGCTGTATTTTGTGTAGAATTCAATTTACCCTCTAATTGGGCCAAAACAAAGAAAACAGCATCACTTCCAGCTCTTTCGATGGTAAAAAAGGCATTATTATGCTCTGAGGCGGTGGACCATTCTAATTTCGCGTGCGTTTTTTCACAAGAACCAGTGAAGTCAATGAATTCGATTGGGAGAATTGCAATTGAACCACATACTCCTGAGAAATTAGACGGATTCGGGACATACAATTGAGTTGTAGCTAATGTGTTTGAACCAGCACCTAAAACGCAACTTGGAGATCCATTGAATGTAATTGAAGGATTTCCTGATCTTCTTATGACAAATGAATTTCCACTGCAAGAATTTGTAGATCCTCCGCCTATTTCAATTGGGTTTGCCGTAGCAAAAGTTGTTTCATTCACTGTAATTGTAAATATGTGTGAAGAATTTATTCTAGCTCCTAAGTCTTTACCTGCTGCTCTTGAACCATTATTAGTAAGAAAATGACAGGAATCAATATTTAATATGATGTCCCCACCTAAAGGATGAACACCTACCCCACCGAAATCAGCTGAAGATGCTCCTGCAACCATATTACTTTCTATTTTACTTTTTGCAAGTGTCATCGTACCATTCACAATTCCTATTCCAGAACCAACCCTATATGGCCCACCAATTGTGCTTACTAAATTATTTTTTATCAAACAATTTCTAACCGTCATTACTCCTCCATTCAAGTATATCCCAGCACCACCGCCTTGTCCACCGACATTATCCGATATTTTAGAATAATAAACTTTTACGATAGTAGTATTATCTCCTAAAACATACAATCCACCTCCATCAAATCCTGATTTTTGATTAAATGCTAAAATATAATTCGTAATAAGAAGGTCAACATTGTTTCCTCTAACGTCAACTCCTCCACTATAAACTGAACCTGTTGAATTACACATTGATCCCCCTCCCTTTAATACAGCTTGTGTGTTTTGACTCACGGTAATTGCAGCATTTCCATTCCCTCCATTATCGTAAACATTAATATTCTCTAGTGTAACATTACTTATTGTGCCAGATCCTCCAATAGAAATAGCCTGTGCACCATTGTTAACTGTTGCATAGGTTCCTCCAGAATTTGGAGCGCCACCTTCGAAATTTGTAACAGTAAAATTTTTCAAAGTAACATTACTTGCTTTAATCCATAAAAAATAATCTGAATTTGTGCCATAGAAATTATTATCAAAAACTGTAACTCCCATTCCTGCACCAATGATTACCAAACCTGAAGATGCTATATCGAATTTACTTTCGTTTGTTAATGCATCAGAGCCGCCTCTCGCATAACTTCCGGCATCAACAAAAATTGTATCTCCTGAAGAAAAAGTGCCTCCAGTTAAAGTCCATATTGCTCTTAGAGATCTTTTTGGTTGACTGGGTAATAATCCAGTCAAAGCATTATTACCAGCAACTGTGCAAAAAATCTCAGTTCCATTCATATTATCATTGACATAATATTTTTCTGCAAACAACTTATCAGAAGTAAATAATACAATAACTGCCAATAAAATGATTGAATTTATTTTTGAAACAAATGAAAAATTATTTTTCATAGACATTTAGGTTTAGTATTTCGTTCCATTTTAAATGAACAGAGCAAACATACATTGATTCAGAAGGACATTAAAAAAACTTCCGTATTTGGATAGATAACGTTGTAAAACGAGATGATTTGGGGTGAAATGTTAGGTTTTTGAATTGAATGGTTGCTATAGTTAACCACAAATGAATTTAATATTAACTTATTAGCAGAGACTAATTTAATAAAAGGATAATACTTTTCCTCTTATTTTAATAATTGATTCACGTCATAAGAGCGTGAAACTGGCACTAAATTATCGAAATGACTCAATTCAATTTTATAAGCTTGTGATTTGCCTTTGACTTCTGAAATATAAGAGGAGTTGATTAAAAATGATTTGTGAACACGCTTAAAATACACTTCTTCTTTTATGAGCTTGTCTTCTATTTTCTTTAGCGATATGCGTTCCATTGATTTTTTCAATTGCTCGTTTTTGTCTAAAAAATAAGTAATCACATAATTATCATTTGCTTCAAAACAGATAATGTTTTTGATCTTAACCTCAATCAACAATTTCCCATTGTCGTTTTCAAGGTGAAATATTTTATCTTCAATATCCTCAGATGATTCATCTTTTTTGACACTAACCTTACTAAGATTTGAAATCTTTTCTTCTGCTTCTTTAAACAGAAATAATAATAATGAAATAACTGTTGGCAAGAAGGAGGAAACAATAAACGCCGCTACGAAAACGAAATAATTGGAAAATGAATTATTAAATAAAAACCAAATTAATGATCCTGCTATCAAACCATTTATTTGAAACGAACTGGCAAGTAATATTTTGTTATTTCCAAGTTTTACAGATGCTTTAATGTTTAAATAAAGGAATAAAAATTCTATTAGAAAACTACTTATAAAAACACATCCAAGATATAAAAAGAAATTTAAATCCTCCTTCAAAAACACTTTTGAATCAAAAAATAAATTGATTACGGTTTGATATATACCAAACCCCAAGGCAATTAATATTTTATATTTCAATGGCAAATTCATTCTTTTGAAGTTGTTAATTTTTTTACACCATATAGAATTAGGCCTATTGATAAAATTAAAAGAGTAATAACAAACCAAGTGATTTTCAATCCATATACTCTTAAATTCTTTTCAAACTTCTCATTTTTCTTTGCTAAATCTCTTTCTTCTTGAACAAGCTCAATCTCCAATTGCTTTTTTGTGATTTCATTTCTATAGTTTAAATCATCCAACTGATTCTTTATGTGCAAACTGTTCATTTTTTCAATCAATGATAAGTATTGCTTATATTTAGATGTTGCTTTTTGCCAATCACTTGATTTTTCATATACTTCAATTTGAAGTTTGACTAATTCTAATAAATTGGTACTATTCTTATACTTCAATGAAAGGTTTTCACCTTCTTGAAACTCTGACAAAGCACTCGATGAATTTCCTGAAGAAATCAACAATTTCCCTTTTAACTTATGTAAAATGATTGCTTCTTCTATTTGGCCTTGTTGTATTTTCTTTTCAATTGTGCCAATCACTATTGAAGCATCAGTAAATCTTTTAATTCTAATATAAACATCAGCAATCCCTAAATAAGCATAAACTATTCCTTCATTACTTTTTGCTTTTTGCTCGATTAACAGCGAATTATTGAAATAGG
>JBILYS010000088.1:0-6713 GCA_044377625.1 Crocinitomicaceae bacterium | reverse complement strand
CAACACAGCGTTTAATGGGAAATATGTGTTCAATATTTTAGCTGGCAAGGAATGGAAGATTGGACAAGAAAAAAGAAATCGTTTTTCAATCGATGTTAAATTCACCAACGCTGGTGGAAGAGCCTTCACACCAATTGATTTAACTTCTTCTGTAGCAATTGGTCATGAAGTACTTTCGGCTGATGTCTATTCTAGTTACTATGACTCGTATTATCGATTAGACCTCAAGGCGGGATTCACGCTGAATAGTAAAAAAAGAAAACTGTCACAAACTTTATCACTGGATCTACAAAATGTAACCAATCACAAAAACGTATTTTCACTGAGCTATGACAGTAAACTTCAAGGCATCAGTACAACCTATCAACTTGGATTTTTCCCGAATGTTGTTTATAAAATACAGTTTTAGAAAATCCGATTCACAGTTAGAACGAACTATGCTAGGAATAACAGAAAAGATTAAGATCGGTTAATGGGATAATTGTAATATATAAAATTGATTATTTACCAATCGTGGAAACTTAATGCGTACTCGTCATATTCTCATTCACACAAATAATAAAATCCCCTTTTCCTAAATTCTCTTTGTCCAATTTTGAAATATTCGCTTGAGAAACTGTTGAAATGGTCATGATTTTCGCTTCAGGTTGCGCTTGTTGAATGTACCAAACAATTCCTTGATGAAAATCTGAATGATATGCTCCATTTACATGGTAAACGACATTATCTGGTTTTTTATTCAACATGATAAAATGTGACATTGTTGCGTCTTTGAATGCCTGAGCTTCCATCAAGTGACTTCCTTCCATGTGTTCTTCCATTTCTTGTAGAGCCGAATATTGAGACAACGTTGTATCGATTACAAAATTCAATGGAGACATATACGCTTTGTCTAAATCAGATAATGAGTCCAATGCCGGTCTGCCGTTTTTAAACAAAATTGAAGCATATCTTCTTGGAACGTTAGATGCCAAACAAAACAATTTATTTTCTTTTGCAAACATCACCAATGGTTGATAATCTGTTTTGTAATTCGGCCATAACCTGCATGAATCTTTAAAAAACTTATCGCTTACAATTCCTTGCATATAGTCATTCATCAACATTTGTTGATCTTGCTCAAACATCTCAAATCCAACTTGTAATTTTGTTCCATGTTGCGTATATAAAGCCTTCAACATTTCTAATTCCAACCAATGAGAAATTGGATTATCATGGTATTCACCAAAGAAAACATACTCTTGAGCCAATGCACTTTTCTGCATCTTTTTATAACTCACTTTTTTTCCTTTTGAATT
This sequence comes from Crocinitomicaceae bacterium, assembly GCA_044377625.1. Taxonomy (GTDB): domain Bacteria; phylum Bacteroidota; class Bacteroidia; order Flavobacteriales_D; family Crocinitomicaceae; genus M0103. The sequence continues at coordinate 5,415 of JBILYS010000088.1, read as the reverse complement.
ATAAATAATAAAAGCTCTGTCATTTTGAGCAGTTAAATTCAATGAGCATGCAAAAAGAAGTGCGATTGTAACTAGTAGTTTCATTTTCTTATGATTTTGTTAGTTGATGTTTTACAATATTATAAAACTTAAAGATAAAAATCCCTAATTTTGACACTAATCTATGAAAAAAGAAAAATCAATCTTATCCAGTTTTAAAATTCTTTTGAAACGTTTGTCGATCGTTCTCCTCATGATGACCATCTCGCGACTGTTGTTTCTTTATTTCAATTTTGACAGTTTCACAAATCTCGGATTCAATGAATTTGTTGTCGCAGCATGGTTTGATTGCATCACCATTTCATTGTTTTTTTTACCCTTTATTCTAATTCATTCCATTCCAGTTTCAAAAAAACTTTTTCGAATCAAGGAGGTGACATTATTAATTTATTTTCATGCTATCAACACCTTAATGCTTGCTTTGAATTTAATGGATCTCGAATATTTCAAGTTCACAAGTAAACGTTCAACCTTCGATTTATTCGCAATTTTAGGTGCAGGAAATGATTTTGCGCAATTAGCAACGACTTTCATTAAAGACTTTTGGGTAATCATTATTCTACTCATAATTCTCGTTGGTTTTTCAGAATTATTATACCGAAAAACAAAACAAGTTTACCAAGCAAACAAAACCGTTTGGCGTCCATTAGCCTTTAATTTTTTAATTGCTTTGCCATTATTTGTATTAATTGGCCGAGGTGGATTTCAACTAAAACCAGTTGGAATCATTGAAGTTTCACAATACAGTAATCCTGAAAATTCTGCGTTGGTTTTAAATACCCCATTTACGATGTTAAAATCGTACGGCAAGAAACGATTGGAAATTAAACATTACTATACCGAAAAGGAAGAATTAGCCATTTTCAATCCGATTCAAATGAGTCAGCCGCAACATATTTTGCCTGACGGAACAAATGTGATGATTATCCTGTTAGAAAGTTTTGGAAATGAATTTGTTGGTGCTTTCAGCGGTGAGAGAACATTTACTCCATTTTTCGATTCACTCATTGGACAATCATTGACTTTTGAACACGGAATTGCCAACGGTAAAAAATCAATTGAAGCCGTTCCTTCTATTTTGGCATCCATTCCAAGTTTGATGGATAATCCCTATATTTCTTCTCCATACGCAAACAACAAAATTGAATCTTTGGCTTCTATACTAAAGAAAAAAGGCTACGAATCTGGATTCTACCATGGAGCAACAAATGGGTCTATGCGTTTCAATAGCTTCGCTGCTCAAGCGGGTTTTGACCATTATTTTGGAAGAAAAGAATATAATAACGATAAGCATTTTGATAAAACGTGGGGAATTTTAGATGAATTCTTCAACCCTTGGACAGCCAAACAATTAACGAAATTAAAAGAACCTTTTTTCGGAACGTTGTTTACATTGTCTTCACATCACCCTTATTATATACCACCGAATTGGAGAAAAATTGTAAAACAAGGAAAACAACCAATGTGTGCTTCCGTCAATTACGGCGATATTTCATTGAGAAAATTTTTCGAAGAAGCAAAAAAACAGCCGTGGTACAACAATACGCTCTTTATCCTTGTGGCAGATCACACGCCTTCAACAATCGATAAATTATACGGTCAAAGGAGATTCATGTATCAAATTCCAATTGTATTTTTCCATCCGAAAAAACTATTACCCGTAAAAAAGGATCCAATAATCTTTCAACAATTGGATATTTTGCCGACCGTTTTAGACCTTTTAAACATCAAAACAAAGTTCTATTCCTACGGACAATCTTATTACAAAAAAGCTGAAAGAGAAGCTATTACATACATTGAAGGGTCTTGTTTCTACTTCAAGGGGCACCACATGTACACCGTGACAAATGAAAAGGCACGAAATTTGTATGATTTCACTTTTCGAAAAGTATTAACGAACGATTCTCTTTCCTATTATAAAAAGGAAAGTAAGGCAGTTGAAAAACGTGTAAAAGCAATAATTCAGCGCTACAATCGTGACTTGATTCATAATAAAACAGTAGTTGAATGAAACAAAGAATCCGATTTATTATCAACCCAATTTCCGGAGTAGGAAAAAAAGGTGATTTACCTCAAATTATTGAGGAGAATTTGGATCACTCTAAATTCGATTATGATATTGCAATCACAGAATACGCACAACACGCCAAAAAAATCGCTTACGAAGCTTCTTTAGAAGGAATTGATATCGTTTGTGCGGTTGGAGGTGATGGTTCTGTTCACGAAGTTGGTACTGCTTTAATTGGCACACAAACAAAAATTGCAATTTTACCTTGTGGCTCTGGAAATGGACTTGCAAGACATTTGAATATCCCAATGAACATTCCAAAAGCGATTGAATGCATCAATAATGATTCATCGATTCGCATGGACACTGTTTTAGTCAACGACAAACCATTTCTTGGAATTGGTGGTTATGGCTTTGATGCAATAATTGCAAAGAAATTTGATAATTATCACAAAAGAGGTTTTTGGAGTTACGTGAAATTGGTAATTAGAGAATTTGCTAAATACAATCCAATAAATGTTTCAGTTGATCTGAATGGAGAAATAAAAACGATGCCAGTGGTATTATGTACCATTGCGAACTCTTCTGAGTTTGGAAATGGTTTTGTGGTTTCACCAAACTCAAGTGTTACAGACGGTAAAATTGAATTGTGTTTATTAAAACCTTTTTCATTTTGGATGGCACCAAGTGTTGTTTATCGTTTTTTCAAAAGAACCGCACATAAATCAAAATATTCTGAAGTTATTTCATTTGAAAAAGCACGAATTACGTTATCACAAAATATAGCGCATTATGATGGTGAACCATTTGATGTGAAAGATGTTTTGAATATTCAAGTAGTACCAAGTAGCTTGAATATATTAATAGGCAAAAAATAAGAAGCATGGAATTTATTGAAATTGATATTTCTGAAATTATCCCGAAATTGGATAAATTAACATCAGAAACAAAACCTCTTTGGGGCGATATGTCGGCTCAAAGAATGGTTGAACATTTAACCGATACGATAAAAATTGCTTCAGGAAAAATCAAATTTCCTTTAGAAGTTCCAGAAGATAAAATTGAGAAAATGCAAGAATTTCTTAATTCAGACAAACCAATGGCTCGAGGAATTGTTGTTCCTTTTGCAAAGAAAAACGAAGAATTAAGAAACGAAGAGATTGAGTTGGCAATTGATGAATTTTTGTTAGAATGGTTAGATTTTGATGAGCATTACGCTGAAAATGAAAATCGGACTGAATTGCATCCTTATTATGGACAATTGAATTACGAACAATGGTGTCGTTTACATGCGAAACATCTAACACATCACTTCGAACAATTTGGAATATTAGATTAACTTTCCAATAATTTAAAGTGTTACTCGCCTAGCAAATGAGCACAACCGTTATATTCAATTTAAGAATGGTAACAATATGACTACAAATTGAATTGAATCGAAACTAAAACCATGATGCTAAAAGTGAAAATATATCTTTTATGTGATGTAAATTTTCACTTTTCATTTTGATAGAAAAACAAGAAATTACTTCCAGGATCATTTGATAAAAAGACAGCATTATGTACAACAGTTTCATTAGATTGAAGGTTACCCAGAATGTATTCAATTGTAACGAGAGGGAGTGTTTCGGGATCCCCAGCTCTAAAAGACCCCAGAAGATTAGATGCAAATGGAGAGTGTTTACCTTTTATTCCGTCCGATACCTGAACCGCACCACCAGCAGTTATCATTCTTCTTGTTTCATAATTTAGTTTTTCCTCTACAAATCCTTTTAAATTCCTGGGCATTTCTTCCATTGGACTTGCTTTGTTCTCAGAGGAAAGGTCACTATCCAGTAACCCACTATAACAAGCATCCATCATGACCAGAATATGTTTGTAATTCAAAGAATTTATTTTAGATCTCAAGTCTTCAAATGAAATATAGCTATTAAAAAATTCATCCTTTATATTTGCATCTTTTGGTGCAAAATAACCATTATTGAATGCCTCATCTTTGGCCCCATGACCACTAAAGTATATTAATAAGTGATCATTACGATTCTTCCTGTCTTCGGGTGTTAATCTCTCAGCATATTCTCTAAGTTTGAACTGAATTTGTTCTTTAGTTGGATTCATCAATGTATCAATTTCGAATCCGTAATTCTGCTTTAAATTCAACGCAATTTCTCTTGCATCATAAACAGGATTTTTCAATGGGGTCAATTCTTTATAATCATCTATAGCAATGAAAAGTGCGTAATGATTAATCTTCCTCTTATTAGTAATTAACATTTTAATTCCATTATTAGTATAAGTTGAATATACCAGTAAAGAATCCTCTGTTACTTCCAATCCATTATAGGCCTTGATGGAAATGGAGTTCAAACCATTAATTAGAGGCTGTTGTATTTTCACTATTTTCTCGTGTCCTACAACAATCCTTTGCGAATTGACAATAAAATATTCAATCTTATTATTGACCTTTATTGTGATTTCAGTTGAATCATTTTTTGTTACAATTGCTTGACCAGCACATGAAATAGGGTTTTCCAATTTAAAATTCGGTTTGGAATCAGCACTGTTATCGACTTCAATGTTTTTCAATTCAATTTCACCATAACTTAAAACTAAGGGGATTGAGTTGGATATTCTCAAATGTACATTGGCAATTGTTTGCCATGCGTCACCATAAAATATCGGAGATTGCATATTTTCAGATAGTTGTCTTACTTCTTGTTCTGCAAAAACATCTAACTCTTTAGCTGTAACCATAGAATCTTCGTCAATATCTGCCTCTCCATATAAACCACGCAATAATACGGAAGTAAAGAGCCCTCCTCCATATTGTGGTCCTTCAAAAGCATTTTCGTTTGGTTTAGAGGCATAAAAAATTGAAGAAGAATGATTTACATCAGAAAAGGTGCTGTTTATCGTTTCCATACTATTTCCACTAAGGTTCATGGAGCTCATTGAATCCCAAAAAAATATTACATCACACTCTTTTGATTTAATATTCTCCATTACCTTAGAAATATAACCCCATTCAATTTGGGTTAATGGTTGGTTAAGTTGAGAATCAAAAAGGTACATTGCTGTTTCTTGTTCTTCAGTATAATCAGAATGACCTGCAAAATAGAAGATAAACCTATCTCCTTTCTGCATTTTTTGGGTAATCAATTGAAAACTTTTTAAAAGATTTTGTTTTGTAGCATCTGAGTTTCTAAGAAGTATGATGTTTTCAGTTTTTACTTCTCCTCCCAAGGAATCACTTAAATAGGCTGCAAATCTTTCAGCATCGGAGTCTGCATATTGCAAATCAAAAAGATCTTGATAATCTGATATTCCCACAACAATGGCATATGTGTTTGATCTATTTACGACTTCAA
>JBILYS010000087.1:0-6749 GCA_044377625.1 Crocinitomicaceae bacterium | reverse complement strand
AAGATCGAATGTGTTGTTGTTGCTCAATTAATTGAAGAATCCCATGCATAGAAAATGGTACTTCTGTATCGGTCACTTTCCAATGAGCGGGATTATTTTCCCACAGCAATAATTTTGTTGCATCCGATGGTTCAACCGATCGAAGGTGTATGTTTTTCGCTTTTAACATTTTCTAATTTAAGCAAACGACTTGTAATGTCATCTTGGGTATAATTAGGTAGATTCCTATAATCTTCGGTCAAATTTAATCCAAAAACGGTTTCAATTTCACCTCTCTCTTTTAAATATTTCAACAATTCACTGAGTTGAAAAATTGAGTCAGAACACTGAAACAACTCAGTTATTGGTGTTAAACATGTGTTTTTTGTTGATTCAGCAAGTTGATAGTTTGCGAAAACAGTCTGAATTTCGCTTGGAATAAAGTCCTTTTTTAGTTGTACAAATACACTCGGTATTTTTTTATTTTCAATGACTGAAACTACTTTTGAAGTCAAAAGCCCTTCATCTTTGCCATTTACTTTAAGGCTAAAATAATGTCCATTTAATGAACAACCAATATGAGGTGGGATTTTATCTGCATGCCAAATCCAAAGAAAAAAGCCTTTTTCAAAAATTGAACATTCCTTAAGATTCGAAATAACTCCAAAGTTGAAATCAGACATTTATTTCTCCTTTAAAAACAAATACTGCCGGACCAATTAATTTAATATTTGTGAATGAACCATTCCCAAGATAGTCAAAATCAACTTTTAGATTCCCACCTTTAACTTGAACAACGATTTCATTTTTACCAATTCTATTTTCAGAAAATCCAACAATCAATGCACAAGCAGTTGCACCTGTTCCACATGAAAGCGTTTCATCTTCAACACCACGTTCATATGTTGCAATTTTGATAGAATTCGTATTAACCCCTTCTACCAAGTTAACATTTATTCCTTCTTTAAAATAAGGTTCGGAATACCTAATTTCTTTTCCAGTTGAAACAATATTTTCATTTTCTAAATTCTCAACAAATCGAATGTAATGTGGCGAACCTGTATTTAATTCAAATGACTTATCTATCTGATTAACATTATTTACCGACAACATATCTAAAGTGATTGTTTCATTAATCATTTGAGCTGAATGTTCGCCATCAATAGCTGAAAAACGTGTATTATTCACATCGATTCCTAAGGTTTTAGCAAAAGCGACAGAACATCTTGCGCCATTTCCACAAAAACTTTTAGAGCCATCTGAATTGTAATAATCAATCTCAAAATCCAGTGAAGAATGTTTGTTTATTTTGATCAATCCATCAGCACCTATTCCAAAACGACGATCACAAATTTGAACAATTTGAGTAATGGTCAAATCATTATATTGACCATTTAAATTGTCCAACATAACAAAATCGTTCCCAGTTCCTTGATATTTTTGAAAGTGAATGAGCATCAAATCATTTTTAACAAAGTTAGTTTATTCGTTCTAATAAATTGGGTTTTGCTTAACATTCTTTAACAGCCACGGCGTAACAAAACAATGGCTCAAGTCGTTATTATTGCATTCAAATTTAAAAAATCATGAAAAATAACTTTAAACTTTTTGGATTGGGTCTTATTGGAGGAATGCTCCCACTCGGCGCTTTTTTAATGTTTAACACTGCATCTTATTCTAGTTTGTCGGACGAGGTAATTGATGGAAATAGATTGTACAATGCACGAGCCGTGAATTTTGATGGAACAAATCCTATTGGACCAGATTTTATTGCAGCTTCGGAAAGCTCAATAAACTCAGTCGTTCACGTAACTACGAAGGTTGTAAAAACATCCTTTCAACGAGATCCTTTTCAGGAATTCTTTTACGGTCCTGGAGCTGGCGGACAAGAATACAAACAATATGGTGCTGGTTCCGGTTCCGGTGTAATAATTTCATCAGAAGGATATATCGTAACCAACAATCATGTAATTGAAGATGCAAGTGAAATAGAAGTCATCCTAAATGACAATACGAAATATACAGCCAAATTGATTGGAGCTGATCCTTCAACGGATATTGCAGTATTAAAAATCGAAGGAACAGGATTTCAACCCATTCCAATCGGAAACAGCGATGATTTAAGAATCGGAGAATGGGTTTTAGCTGTTGGAAATCCATTTAATCTTACTTCAACTGTTACAGCTGGAATCGTATCTGCGAAAGCTAGAAACATAAATTTATTATCTGATCGTACACAGCAAAACATTGTTCCAATAGAATCATTTATTCAAACCGATGCCGCTGTAAATCCAGGAAACAGTGGTGGTGCATTGGTCAATACAAAAGGAGAATTGATTGGAATTAATACCGCAATTGCTTCACAAACTGGAAGTTATTCAGGTTATTCATTTGCAATACCAGTTAATCTTGTTCAAAAAGTAATGCGCGATTTAATTGATTATGGAATCGTACAAAGAGGATTTTTAGGGGTTCAAATTGCTGATATCAATCAAGAAATCAAGGAGAAAAATTCTTTATCAAGTATTAAAGGTGTTTTCATTTCGGAAGTTACAGATGGAGGAAGTGCAGAAAAAGCTGGATTAAAAACAGGCGATGTAATTCTGAAGATCGGCACAAGAGAAGTAAATTCTGTTGCTGAGTTACAAGAAGAAATCGGAAAACGTCGACCTGGAGACAAAGTTTCATTGACTATTAGAACCAAAGGAGGAAGCGAAGAAATAAAAGAGCTCGTTTTGCGTAACCAAGATGGTGAGACATCGTTAATTTCCAAGGAAGAAATTGCTAAAAATTATGCGTTAGGGGCAACTTTTTTAGAATTAAGCAGTAAAGAGAAGAAAGAACTCAATATTACTTACGGTGTGAAGATTGAGACATTAAATGCTGGAAAATTAAAATCAATTGGAATTCAGCCGGGAATGATCATAACAAAAGTTAATAATGAGCAAATTGATACTGTAGAAAAACTAACATCAAAATTAAATGGTGCTAATAAGGGAATTTTGTTAGAAGTACTAAGCGCAAGTGGTAAGAAGAATTATTACGGCTTTGGTTTGTAAATCATCATAAAGGCACGATTATTGAGAAGCGGGTGTGTTAAAAAATTGTAAAGATTTTTTTGGAAATCTATATATTTTGGTTGTACCTTTGCATCCGTTTTCCCCATTACTAATTCAAAAAAGAGGAGTAAGAACAGAATGAGACAGCTAAAAATTACGAAGTCGATTACCAATCGCGAGAGTCAATCACTTGACAAATACTTACAAGACATTGGTAAAGAAGAGTTAATAACAGCAGAGCAAGAGGTAGAATTAGCTAGGAAAATCAAACAAGGTGATCAACAAGCCTTAGAGAAATTAACAAGAGCAAATTTGCGTTTCGTTGTATCTGTTGCAAAACAATACCAAAATCAAGGATTAACATTGCCGGATTTAATTAATGAAGGTAACTTAGGATTGATTAAGGCAGCACAAAAATTTGATGAGACACGTGGATTTAAATTCATTTCATACGCTGTATGGTGGATTCGTCAATCTATTTTACAAGCGTTAGCTGAACAAGCACGTATTGTGCGTCTTCCATTGAACCAAGTTGGTTCTTTAAATAAGATTAACAAAGCATTTTCACGATTAGAACAAGAATTCGAACGTCCACCATCAGCTGAAGAGTTGGCAGAGGCTTTAGAAGTTCCTGAAGATAAAATCAAGGAAAGTTTAAATGTTTCTGGTCGTCACGTATCAATGGATGCTCCCCTATCAACTTCTGAAGATGGTGGAACATTAATGGATGTAATGGCAAATGCAGATTCACCGAAAGCCGATCATGCTTTAATGGCTGAGTCTTTGCAAAAAGAAATTGAACGTTCATTAAGTACGTTAACAGATAAAGAACGTGAAATCATTCGTTTGTTCTTCGGAATTGGAATGAATCATGGATTGACGCTTGAAGAGATTGGATCTAAATTCAATTTAACACGTGAGCGCGTTCGACAAATAAAAGAAAAAGCGATTCGCAGATTGCGACATACATCGAGAAATAAGTTGCTCAAAGCTTATTTGGGCTAAAAAAATAAAAAGGCTTCCTACTAACGTGGGGAGCCTTTTTTGCTAAATACCGTTTATAAATACTATTAATTAACACTCTTTAAATCAAACAAATGGAGGCTGCATTAGGTTACGAAAAAGAATTGAAATCGCATGTTGAAAGAGAACGTGCTGCTGTTAAACTATCAAGTAAAGTTGGTGAACTACTTTATGACAAAGGTATTGAATTAGTACTTTTTCGTAATAACTTGACAGATGTAACGATCTCAGAAATTTTAAACCTCCATGAATATGCAAGAAAAGTAGTTAATAAACCAATCGACGTTTTTACTTCGTCAGAATTAGCTGAGCAGATTTTACACATGGACCTTGCTCCTTCTAAATTAGATATTGGAAAATTATCGAGTGAGTGGTTGGCTGAACAAAATAATTATAGTTCAAAAGCGGAATTTTTAGATGAAAAACTTGCAAATTTCGGAAAAACAGCAAGCAATTCTTTTGAACCTAGAGATGTTGTTTTATTTGGATTTGGTAGAATTGGTCGTTTAGCTGCGCGTGAATTAATCAAACAAGCAGGTAAAGGACAACAATTAAGATTAAGAGCAATTGTAACACGTGGTTCTTCAGATGCTGATATTATCAAACGTGCATCTTTGCTCAGAAATGATTCAGTTCATGGAGCTTTCAAAGGATCTGTAATTGAAGATTTAGAGAATAAATCATTGATTATCAACGGACAAATAGTTCGTATGATTGATGGAAACAATCCAGAAGACATTGATTACACGCAGTATGGCTTGAAAAATGCTTTGGTAATTGATAACACAGGAGTCTTCACAGATAGAACAGCTTTATCAAGACATTTACAAGCAAAAGGAGTTTCTAAAGTATTATTAACTGCTCCTGGAAAAGAAATTCCAAATGTAGTATACGGAATCAATCAAAACGACTTGGATGTAGAATCAGAAAATATATTCTCAGCTGCATCGTGTACAACAAATGCTATCTCACCGATTTTAAAGGTAATAAATGATACATATGGTGTTGTGAAAGGTCACATTGAAACTGTACACGCTTATACAAATGACCAAAACTTATTGGACAACATGCACAAAAAACCAAGAAGAGGTCGTGCAGCTGCAGTAAATATGGTTATCACGTCAACTGGTGCTGGAAATGCCGTAACGAAAGTAATTCCAGAATTAAAAGATAAATTGACAGCGAACGCTGTTCGTGTGCCAACACCAAATGGTTCATTAGCAATTTTAAGTCTTGAGTTGAATGCACATACTTCTATTGAAGAAGTTAATGCGTTGATCAAAGATGCTGCTTTGAATGGTGAGTTGGTAAATCAAATTTTCTATTCGTATGATCCAGAATTAGTATCAAGCGATATTATTGGAAATACATGCTGTTCAGTATTTGATTCACACGCTACTATCGTTTCATTAGATGGTAAAAATGTTGTTTTATATGCATGGTATGATAACGAATTCGGATACACAAAACAAGTTATTCGTTTGGCGAAACATGTTACGAAAGTCCAACGAGCGATTTACTATTAATCAATCTCTATAAATTAAAAAGGGTTCCATCATTGATGGAACCCTTTTTTTGTGTTAAAAGAATAGTTGTTGCTTCTTATTCTTTAATAATTTTAATTTGTTGAACTTGATCTTGATCAATTAAACGGATGTAATAAACTCCATTTGAAAAAGTAGTTAAATTTAAGTTATGTGAAGTCCCATCTATTACTGATGAAAGAACCAAACTTCCTTTTGAATCAAACAATTGAATTAAACCGTCTGAAATATTTCTACCAAAATCAATATTGATCAATCCTGTTGTTGGATTAGGATAAATATTAAGGTTGAATGTTAATTCATTTAAACCAAGACAAGGATCAGTCACAACTGCAATTGCATCCGTATTAGAACATCCATTTACATCGGTAATTGTAACAGAATATGTTCCTGCTTGATTTACAGATATTGTAGCTGTTAATGCTCCGGTATTCCAATTATAACTTACAAATCCTGCTTGTGCAATTAAATCTATTGGCAAATTGTTTTCGCAGACTGTCGTATCATCACCTAATGCAAATGCAGGTATTTGATTTACAGTTAAATTAACTGAACTTGTATTTTCACAACCATTTGCATCTGTTCCAACTACATTGAAATTTGCAGAACTTGAAGGATTGATAGCAGTATTATCAACAACACTATTATCCCATGTATACGATTGCGCTCCGGAACCAGTAAAAACAACACTTTCCCCAACACATATCACATTATCTGTAACATTCGCTAATACGATTGGCAATTGATTAACAGTTAAATTAACTGAACTTGTATTTTCACACCCATTAGCATCTGTTCCAACTACAGTGAAATTTGCAGAACTTGATTGATTGATAGCAGTATTATCAACAACACTATTATCCCATGTATAAGATTGTGCTCCTGAACCAGTGAAAACAACACTTTCACCAGCACATATCACATTATTTGTGACATTCGCTAATACGATTGGTAATTGATTAACAGTTAAATTAACTGAACTTGTGTTTTCACAACCATTTGCATCTGTTCCAACAACAGTGAAATTTGCAGAACTTGATTGATTGATAGCAGTATTATCAACAACACCATTATCCCATGTGTAAGATTGTGCTCCTGAGCCAGTGAAAACAACACTTTCACCAGCACATATCACATTATTTGT